>PWLL01000094.1 GCA_003559395.1 Candidatus Iainarchaeum sp.
ATATAGAATCTATTATTCAATAGATGTTGATAATGTTTCTTCAAGTTCAGAATATTTTGTAACATCCAACAACTATTATGTTTATTCTCCAAACAAAGATCAAAGAGTTTTTTTAAAAATCTCTGCAATTGATCGTGCAGGCAACGAATCAACTTTAACTGATACTGTTTCAGGAGATACACAAAGATATGGGCCAGAATTTACTTTATCTATTTCTCCTTCAAACAAAATAGATGATGTTTTTTATGTTGGAGGACACCAACTATCAATAAATATAACATCTGATGAAGTGTTAAAAAACAAACCATCAGTAAGTCTAAAAATAAACTCTGGAACATACCAAACCATGTCTGTAACAGGTTCAGGAGATAGTTTTTCAACAAAACATACTTTTGCAGAAGATTGTAATGCAGAAATAAGAATTATTGGAACCAATCAACAAAGTGAAACTGCACAAGATTACTTTGAACTAAAAGTAAAAGTTGCAAAACCTTCTTTTGATATTAACTATACAGTCTCAGAAGAAGGTCTGTTTAGTTTTGAGATAGATAATGTTTCAGAAGATGTTTATAGAGTTCAGTATGTTCTGTTAACAGAAGGTCAAATATGTGTTAAAGAAATAGACTATTTTAAAGAAATTACAGAAAATGTTTTTGATTGTGATTTTGATTCTTTAACAGTTGATGATGGCGTCTATGAGTTAGATATTATTGCATATGATGTTTATAATAATAACAAAACAAAAACAATTGAAATAGAAATAGACAACATTGATGAAGATAAACAAACAAGTCAAGAACTAAAAGAAAAACTATCATCCGAAATTCAAACACTAGATGGATGGTTAAAGATGCTTCAACATTTTATAAATGATTTTGATCAAACACATCTAGAAAATCTAGATGCTGCAAAAAGCAAAATCCTGGACGCTAGTTTTAAATATGAAGAACAAGATTTTGTTTCTTCAAGAGAACTATACACACAAGCAAACATTTTAGTAAACGAGATAAAAGAACAAATTCCAGAAAAAAAAGAAGTCAGAAGTACTACACACGAAAAAACGTTTAATGAAGATCATGTTGATTTAATAACTAAGTTTACTATAAACCCAGAAGTTGTTGAAGAAACAACAAAACTATATGAATCAAAAAATATTTCCTTTCAAAGAGTTTTTGAAATTATTGAAGTAAATCAAAGAAAATTTTTTATTGTTTCTTTAACTTTAAAAAACACATCTTCTGAAGAAGAAATAATTACATTAGTAGAAAACATTCCTTCTTCTTTTACAAACCATGCACGAAATCTGGTCTTTAATAGAGAAGTAGAAATCTTGTCTGCAAACCCGTTAATAAAAGACGTTATGATCCTTCCTCCAAATTCAGAAATAACTTTAACATACAGTCTTAAAGAACCTGTAACAGAAGTAGATGTTATAACTAAATATAATTTGGTAGAAAATGATTTTATAGACCCAATAGTTCTAAGCGGACACGTTCTAAAAGACGATATTGTTTATGACGTGCCTGTAAACACACAACTTTTGTTGTTTATTTTTTTAATTATGGTTATAGTGATCGTAATCTTAATTGCAGTAGGTATGATAAGTCATTCAAAGAAAATGAAAAAAGAAACATTATTAAAACCATCTTCAAAAGAAGTAATGAGTAATTATTTTTCCTCATCTGGAAAAAAAGAAGATTCTAAAGAGAAAGAAGCAAAACAAAAAGATGAAAAATCAGACAAAAATACTTCAGAAAACCCAGAAAAAAAAGAAAACGAAGAAAAAAAGAAGTTTGATGATGATTATTCATATATTATGAGTGCTATGAAGAAAAAAGATTAAAAAAGATGATGATGATAGAAGGTATAGAAAAAAGAATCGTGCTATATGGAACATCAATATCATCATTATATCTTGCCTATCTTCTTAAAATAAAAAACCCAGAAACACACGTCACAATCATCTCTAAAGAACAAAATCAACAATACTTTTTATCATCTTTAGACGCTTTAAAAAACACAAATCTTTTATCTTTAATTGACTACAAATCAATTTTAGAAAACAAATATACAAACTTAAAAATAATAACTAAAAACCAAAAACAACTAAACCTAAGCACAAACACAATGTTGTTTGATTATCAAAAACTAAGAAAATATTTTTTAAGTTCTTGTATTTCACAAAACGTAGAGTTTATAGATGATTTTGAACTAATCTCAGTAAACAATAAAATTATTATTAAAAAAGAAAAAGAACAAAAAGAACTCTCTTATTTTTACTTAATATTTACAGAAGATATTAAAGATGTTTTTTCAGAAAATTTTTCTTTTAAAACAATAGATTATCTTTCTTTAATAGTAGATACAAAAACCAAAAATAATCAATTTAAGATTACTTTGTTAGATACAAGAAACAAAACAACAATGTTTGAACAACCAATAAACGAATATACCACCAAAATAATCATACATTCAAAACAAAAAGACTTAGAAAAAATATTTGAAGAAGCCTATAAAGAAAAAGAATATAAAATTATTTCAAAACAAAGAATAACTAAACAAATAGTTGATGATTCTATAAAACTTAAAAACAACATTCTTTTTTTAGGCACTTCTGCAAACATAATAAACCATAATAATGTTGATGATATTTATCTATCTTTAGTAAATGCAGAACTTGTAGAAAAACAAATTACAGAAAAAATAAAACACAAAAAAGATATCAAAAACTACGAAAAAGAAATCTCTTTTTTGTTAAAAGAAACAGAAGTTTCAGAAAAAATAAACAACTTCCTTTTTTCAAAAACAATTCCACAAATAGATGACCTTTTTACAAAACTAGAAAATGCAAATCTTTTTGAAAATATAAATCTTTCATCACCAAGAAAATAAATACAAAAACTAAAAATAAAACCAAAAGCCTGGCTTCTTTTAAAAGATCTTTTATTTTGATGACAACCATTTTGGAGGCTTTCTTTTTTTCCAAGAAAACAAGTGTTTTTTCTCACAAAGATAGTAGTTTCTATAAGCTTGAACAATGTTTTTTTGTTTGTATGTTTCAGGCATAGCAAGCACAAAATATTTTTTCTTAGATTTAAGAGATTTTGGAACATTTTTAAGATAAATCAATATTTGTTCTGTCTTATGATCTTTCATATATCTATAATGATATTCTTTTAATAAAGCTAAAAGATGTTTATATAACCAAACATAATTTCCTTTAGAATCGTTTGCCCAAACAACACAAGGATGTTTAAGATGTGTTGGTAAATATACTTTTTCTTTATAAACCGTCTCCTGTAACCAATGAACAGAAGATAAAATCTGTGCGCTTTCTAGAATCATCTTTACAAGATGTTTGTTACATAGCATTTTTGCTGCTTTTTTTGGACTTTTATCTAAAACAAAAACCTGCATAAAAAATCTTTTTAAAAAATAGAAATAGTCCGAAGGAGATTCGAACTCCTGTCACAAGGTTCAAAGCCTTGTATGCTTGGCCTCTACACTATCGGACTATAAAATTAGGTATACTAATAAACAATATATAGTTTAATTAATTTTAAAAAGAGATGTGATTAGGAAAAAACCTATAAAAAAACAGAAGGCTTTTTATATGTTTTTGTGGGTATAATATTTTATATAAGAACAATCTATTGGGAGTGTAGCTTAGCCTGGCTTAGAGCACTCGACTGATAATCGAGAGGCCGCAGGTTCGAATCCTGCCACTCCCATACAACTATTTTGCTTTTTTATTAGTAAATGCTATATTAGGGGTCAATTGGTCTTCATATAAACAAGTACCAACAATTTTGTTATCATATATACAAACTATGTAGCCTTTAGACAATATGTTTCTATTAACAACCTGTTCTAAAGAAAATGGTTTTCCTTTAAGAAAATCAACAACTAAATCTCTGTTAAGAACAACAAAATTATATTTTATCTCCTTTGCACAAAAAGCACTAAAGCCAAGAGAACTAGGTACAAAATGTTTTTTATCAGCAAAGATTTCTATACCTGCATTAAAAACAGCTTTATTAAGTATTTTTTTAATCACTTCTTCTTTATCTTTAGAAATAACAAAAACAGACTTATGTTTAAACAAAAACAAAAACTGATCTAGATATTCTTTAGAAAACCCATATCTAGAAACTAGGTGGTTTATTATTTTTTTATTTTCTAAAAACTTAAACATAAACATCATTTTTTTCTAAGCTTACAAACAAAAAAACATTCCAGATTAGTTTTGTGTGGATATATTCTTATTGCTTTTTTAAGAGAAGCATCATATTTTTTATTGTTATAGCTAGTAAGTCCAGAAGAAACATTTAGCCTAACATCTATATCTTCAACAACAGCAGAATCATTTTTAAGAAGAAAATCAATAACCTCTTCATTTTCTTCAGGAGACAAAGTACATGTAGAATAAACAAGCACTCCATTTGGCTTTAAAAGATCAAATCCTTTTTTAATTAACTTTTTTTGAAGAATGGCTTTTTTTAACACAATCTTTTGAGACCATGTATGAATACCTTTGTTTTTTTTAAGAAAAAATCCTTCAGAACTACAAGGTGCATCCAATAAAACTTTATCAAACAAGAAATCAAAGTTTAATTTTAAAGCATCATTACATGTAACCACTGTGTTATAGACTCCATTTTTTTTAAGAGTATAAATCAGTTTTTTAGATCTATTTGCATCAATATCATTAGCAACAATAAGACCTTGATTTTTCATAATCTCAGAAATAAAAGAAGTTTTATTTCCAGGAGCCGCAGACATATCTAGAATAATATCTTCTTTCTTAGGATCAAGCACATGCACAGGAAGCATAGAAGAAAGTTCTTGCATTTGAAAAAAACCAAGCAATTGTTCAGCACAATTGCCTAGACCAACAACATTTGAGGTTATTTTGTAGCAATTATCTAAAAATATTACTTTTTCATAATTCATATCTTTAAAACATTCTATTTCTTTTATATCTTTTATTTTTAAAGTGTTTATTCTTATTGCCTTATAAGGCGTTTTACAATGATTAATAAACAAATCAACATCCTTTCCTAAAAAAGAACTATATTTTTCAAAAAGTTTTTGAGGAAGCTCAATAGTCATGTTTTTTCATAATTTTTAATAAAGGAAACCAATATAAATATTAGGTAACCTATATTATTTATATATATCTTATTTTAAAATAAAAAAGAATAAACGTGATAAATATGGTAAAAAAACAAAAGAAAACCGCAACAGAAATAGACCCTTTAGAATATAATCTTACAGACTACGACTATGACGGGCCTATAAAAGAAAGCAAATTTGATGAAGAAAAAGAAGATAACTACGAAATTGATTTTGATGCAGTAGAAAGCGATGAAGATTAGTTTTTTCTCTTTTTTTCTCTATTTTTTTAATATAAATATATATTTAAACAAAACTGTACCTATATATATTATAGAACTAACAATAATAAATTCTTAAAAAATGTTTTTAATTTTTAAAAATAAAAAAGGGGTTGTACGATATGAATAATATAGAAGAAAAAGAAAACTTTCAAGAAAAAGAAGATATAGAAAAAGAAATAAACGATAGTGTTGAAGAAATGACTCAACAAGAAAAAGAAGAATTACAAGAAGAAGAAGATGAAGATTTAGAAGACGAAAAACTTCCTTTTCCAAACGCAACTGTTGTTAGACTTATGAGACAAAGTTTAGATAAAAACAAACAAATAAAAGGCGTTGTAAAAAAAGAAATGAACCTTTGGTTAGGAAGACTTATAGAAACTGTTTGTAAAAAAATGAATGCTTTTGACTATAGTTATGTTGACTATGGAATGTTTAAACAAGCAATTGAAACTTTTGAAAATATACAAACAATAGAAATAGAAAAAATGAGACTTATAAAAAATATGGAAAAAATAAAAGCAGACTGTGATGCTTTGATAGACGACGTAGAAAGAAAATTTCATGAGTGATAAAAATGGTAGTAAATAATTTTTCTCCAGAAAAGTACGTAAATAGATTAAACAAACAAATGGAAAAATATACAAATAGAAAATATCTTTTAAAACATGTAAAAGTTGAAGATAATCTCTTTGATCCAACAAAAGATATTTGTAATTATAATGATTTGTTAATGAGTAATCCGTTAAAAAGAGATACAGACAAAAAATTTATGATAAAAGAAAAAAAAGAGGTGTAATATATGAATAATTCTTCAAATCAAAAATCTGAGTTTTTACCAGAAGGAACAAAAAGAGATAGAGGTAAAGATGCACAAAGATTAAATATACTGGTCGCAAGAGCAGTAGGAAATGCAGTAAAATCAACTTTAGGTCCTAGAGGAATGGATAAGATGCTTGTTGATGAATATGGAAATGTTACAGTAAGTAACGACGGAGCAGCAATCCTAAAAGAAATGGCTATAGAACATCCTGTTGGAAAGATGTTAGTAGACCTTGCAAAAACACAAGACGAAGAAGTAGGAGACGGAACAACAAGTGCCGTTGTTTTTGCAGGAGGACTAGTTTCTAAAGCAGAAACACTTTTAGACGAAAATATACATCCTTCCATTATTATTAAAGGATATAAGATGGCTGCAGAAAAAGCTGCAGAACTATTTAAAGAAATTTCAGAAGAAATAACAATTAATGATAAAGAACTTTTACTAGATATTGCAAAAACCTCAATGACAGGAAAAGCATCAGAATATAGTGGAGGATTAGCACATATTGTTGTAGAAGCTATAAACAAAATATCTAAAATTTCTCATGAAAATCTTGATAAAGAACAAATAAAGATAGAACAAAAAGTCGGAGCAAACATTTCTGAATCAAAACTTGTAGATGGAATCGTGTTAGATAAAGAAATCGTACACTCAGAAATGCCAAGAGAAATAAATGATGCAAAAATATTATTGTTAAGTACGGCCTTAGAAATAAAAGAACCAGAAACAGAAGCAAAGATACAAATAACCTCTCCTGAGCAATTACAAGCCTTTTTAGATCAAGAAGAAAACACACTAAAACAAATGGTTGAACAAATAGAAGCAACAGGAGCAAATGTACTTATTTGTCAAAAAGGAATAGACGATCTTGCTCAACACTATCTTGCACAAAAAGGAATCTGTGCGATTAGAAGAGTAAAACAATCAGATCTTGAAATGATTGCAAAAGCAACAAAAGCAAAAATTGTATCAAGACTAAAAGACGTAACAGAAAAAGAACTTGGATTTACAAAAAAGATATATGATAAAAAAATAGCAGGAGACCATATGTTCTTTATAGAAGGATGCCCAAACCCTAGAACAGTAACAATTATTCTAAGAGGCACATCTGAACAAATCCTTGCAGAAACAGACAGGACTTTAACAGACGCAATAGGTGCAGTAATTTCTTCGTTAAAGATAGGGCGCTATGTTGCAGCTGGAGGAGCATCAGAAATAGAAGTTTCTTTAAAACTAAAAGACTTTGCAAAAACAGTAGGCGGAAGAGAACAACTTGCTATTGAATGTTTTGCAGAAGTTTTAGATGTTATTCCAAAAACACTTTCAGAAAGTGCAGGCCTTGACGCAATAGATACAATCGTGTCCTTAAGAAATAAACATCAAGATCCAAAAAATAAATTTGTTGGAGTAGATGTGATCAATGGAACTTTAACAGACATGAAAGAAAAAAGAGTAATAGAACCATTAAACGTTAAAACACAAGCCATTACTTCAGCAGCAGAAGTTGCAGAAATGATCTTAAGAATAGACGATATCATCGCAGGATCAAAAGGGGGCCAAGGAGCTGGCCCACAAGGACAACCAAATATGCCTAACATGCCAGGAATGATGTAGATTTTTTAAAAAAATTATGGAAAGTAAGTCTTATATATAACCTAGGATATATATATTATTTATGGACCTTCCATAAAAAACAAATAATGTGTTATATATGAAAATAGAAGAAATTAAGAGTTATCAAAAAAAGATAAATGTTTTAGCAAAAGTAATAGACAAAACAGAGATAAGAGAAGTAAACTCAAGACTAGACAACACAAAACACAATGTTTGTGAAGCAATACTCGCAGACGAAACAGGAAAAGTTTATCTTACCTTATGGGATGACGCGATAGAGAAGATAGAAGTTGGAAAAACATATTTGTTCCAAAATTTGTTTTCTTCAGAATTTAAGAAAGAACTAAGACTTAATATAGGTCGTTTTGGAACCTTTGAAGAAACAGATCAAGAAGTTCAAGTAAAAGAATAATTGTTTCCTTCTTTTTTTAAATCTTTTTATTTACTTATTCTTTAGGGAGTGTGGCTTAGCCTGGTTTAGAGCATTGGTCTTATACACCAAGGGTCGCAGGTTCAAATCCTGCCATTCCCATCTTTTTATCTTTTTTTAAGATGTTTTATATTTATATTTAGTGGTTTTTTATGAAAAACAAATATAATGAAAAAATAAACTTTAAAAAAAACACGAAAATATTTTGGAATATTTTTAAACCATATAAATGGTTTGGTTTTTTGATTTTGCTTTTAGTTTTTTTAGAGCAAATCGCAATGCTTGTAGATAGATATCTTATAAAGATAATCGTTGATGAAGGTACAAACTTTGTATCAAAAACAATCACTTTAGTAGAAATACAACAAATCATATTTTTGGTTTTGTTGTTTTTTGGAATTTTGTTGATTGTTAAATCATTGACTGTTTGGTTTTATACTCATTTAAGCAACATACTAGACGCCAGGTTAGCTTACGATCTTAAAAATAGATTTTTTAACCATATAATAAGATTATCATATAAATTTCACACCACAAACAAAACAGGCTCCCTAATTTCAAAACTAATAAGAGGAACAAGTGCTTTAGAAAAAATAGTAGATACGCTTTTATATAATTTCATGCCACTTTTATTTCAGTTGTTGTTAGTCTTAATAACTGTGATCTATTTTGATTTTTTATCAGCACTAGTTATTTTTGTTACGATAGTGTTGTATATCATGTATGGTTATTTGATTTTATCAAAACAACAAACCCACAGAATAAAATATAATAAAGCAGAAGATAGAGAAAAAGGAACTGTTAGTGATGTTTTTACAAATATAGACTCTATTAAATTTTATGGTAAAGAAAAAACAATTTCAAGAAAATATACAAAACTAACAGACATAGTAAAAGCAAACGCACTTAGATTTTGGAACTTTTATAAATGGATGGATTTTGGACAAATAATAATTATTGGTCTAGGAAATATTTTTTTAATATATGTTTCAGTAAATAGTTTTTTAGCAGGAAACATAACTATCGGAACTTTAGCCTTTATTTATACGACCTTTAATGTTGTTATTTCTTATACTACAGGAGTAGTTTATGGTATAAGAAGAATCTATACATCAATGGCAGACTTTCAAGAACTTTTCAAATACTATTGTGTAGAAAACGAAATTAAAGACAAAAAACATGCAAAAAAACTAATCATAAATAAACCAACAATAGAATTTAAAGATGTTACCTTTTCATATAATAAAAGAAAAATACTTACGAAATTTAATTTAAAAATACCAGCAAATAAAAAAGTTGCTTTTGTTGGAGAAACAGGTGCAGGAAAATCAACTATTATAAGATTGCTATATAGATTGTATGACCCTCAAAAAGGAGAAATACTTATAGATAATAAAAATATTAAAGATGTTTTACAAGAATCCCTAAGATCAGAACTTAGTATTGTTCCTCAAGAATGTGTTTTGTTTGATGATACAATATACAATAATATTAGATTTTCAAAACCAAAAGCAAAAAGAAAAGAAATATTAAAAGCAATGAAATTTGCACAATTAGATAAAATTATAAAAGAACTTCCAAATAAAGAAAGAACAATAGTAGGAGAACGAGGAGTAAAATTGTCTGGAGGAGAAAAACAAAGAGTCTCTATTGCAAGAGCAATTTTAGCAAATAAACAAATATTAGTCTTAGATGAAGCAACCTCTTCACTAGATTCAGAAACAGAACACCAAATACAACAAGATCTTAAAAAGCTAATGAAAGGAAGAACAAGCATTATTATTGCACATAGATTGTCAACAATTATGATGGCAGACATTATTGTTGTAATAAGTAAAGGAAAAATAAAACAAATAGGAACACACAAAGATCTAATAAAACACAAAAGTATTTATAAAAGACTATGGACGATTCAGAAAGGTGGATATATTAAATAATTTTTGTTTTTGGTATGCTTTATAAACCCTTTGTTCTATTTATTATATTATATTTTAGTAAAATAAAAAGATAAATATGACTTTAGTATCAAGAAAATTGTTCTTTTGGATATTTGGTGTTGTCTTTTCTTTAGTAACCTATCTATTAATAGAAAACACAACTTTATTCATGAGTATACAAGAAAATACTGGCTACTCTTTAATAATTTCTTTAGTTATTATTGTTTTATTTTTTGTTTTAGGCCTATTGTTAGAAATGATAGACTATCCACTAAAATACTTGTTTAAATCAAAAAAGAATATAAATCTTAATAATTTTTCAGAAGAACTAGAAAAAAATAAAAAAGATCAAGAACTTAAAATATTTTCAAAAAATTTAAGAAAAACACTAGATTTTATTGTAAAACAAAACTATTCAGACAAATCCCTAAACATCTTAAGAGAATTTGTTGGCTTTGATGAAGAATCTGTACAAAATATAATAAAACACACAAAAACACAAAGAAAAATAAAGATCGTTTATTGGAGTTTAGGTATTGTTCTATCAACAATCAATATTTTCTTTGTAACAGCACATCCTGCATTTGAGTTTTTAAGAACTACTTGGTTTGTTCCTTACGCTATTTCTCTTACTATCTTTTTGTTGTTTTTTGTTGAAGGAATATTAGTTATTAGAATGCCCTCTGCTTTTTATTTGAATATCCTAAACATAAATAGAGATAATCTTAAAAAAAATAAAAAACAAGTAAACGAAATGATTAATCAAAAACAAAAACTTTCAGAACAAAAAGACAAAGCCCTAGATAATGTTCTTAACTCTTTATCATATATGTTAAATATGAACATAAGTAAAGAAAAAATAATAGAACACCTAGAAAAAGAAGGAATAGATCCTAAATTGTCAGAACAACTAATAGAATCAGCAAAAAATAAAAACAAAAAAATAGATGCTAACAAAACACCTTTATTACTAAAATTATTTTTATCAAATGTTCATGATGAGTTTAAATCCTTAAAAGAAATGTACTCACAAATAAAAGAAATAAGCGAAGGAGTAGGAGAAATAGAAAAAAAGCAAAAAAAACTAAGCGTCTTGTTAAACGAAAACGCAGAAGGTTTAAAACAATTAGAAAAACAACAAAAACAATTAAAAAACATGGTCGGAAACAAATCAACTATTAAAGATAAAAAAATATCCAAAAAAATAAATATAGAAGCACCAGAAGAAAAAAACAAATATGTTGAAACTATATTTGAAACTATAAAACCATATACGAAAATATATACAAAAAACCAAATAGAATCATTCCTAATAAGCAATAACGTTGATATAGGTGCTATACAAGATGTTTTTTATCTATGCCAAAAAAGAAACATTTCATTTGCAAAAGATAAGAAATCCTTAGGCACACAGTTTGTGTTCTTTGTAAATAATATTTATGATACTTTTAATAAAAAATGATAAAATATGGATGTATTACTTTTATTTTTATTTATTTCAATAATTTTTTTATTTGGTTTTTTTACAAATATTTTTTTTAGAAAAACAAAAATATCAAACATCTTTTTTTTACTTTTGATAGGCTATTTGTTAGGACCTGTTTTTAATATAATTCCTTTAGGAGATATAATTATACTTAATACCTTTACACCCTTCTTTGGATCACTAGCACTAATGGTTTTGTTGTTTGAAGGAGGAATACATCTTAATTTTTATAAAGTTATAAAAGAATTTGGACATTCAATATCGTTTACTATAAGTGTTTTTTTGTTAACTGTTTTATTAACGGGAATTGTATTGCATTTGGTTTTTAGTTATTCTATATTATATGCTTTATTAATAGGATCTATTATTGGAGGAGTAAGCTCAGCAATAACCGTACCCTTATTACAAAAATCAAAAGCAAGCGAGGAAACCAAAACTGTATTAACTTTAGAATCTGCAATGAATGATGCGTTATGTGTTTTAATAGCGATATCTATAGTTCAGATAATGTTAGCAGGCACTCTGAATTTTCAAGTTGTTATGCAAGGAATTGTTGGTGCTTTTGCAATAGCAACAGTAATCGGTGTTGTTGGAGGAATCTTATGGTTGAAGATATTAAGAGATTCAACATATGCTAGAGAGTTTGGTTATTTATTAACTTTATCTTTTTTGTTTTTATTATATGTTGTAACAGAATACCTTCAAGGAACCGGTGCTTTTTGTGCACTTGTCTTTGGGTTGGTTTTAGGTAACGCTCCAGAGATACTCAAGATATTTAGAATGAAAGAATTTAGGATAGATAGAAACATTCTTAAATTTCAAAATGAAATATCTTTGTTTTTGAAAACTTTCTTTTTTGTTTATCTTGGATTGATTGTTGATTTATCTATATTGAATTTAAATATTATATTTATAGTGGTGTTATTGTTTATAATTATTTTACTTGCAAGAATATTGTCAGTATCACTATTATTTTCAAAAACAGAAGTTTTAAAGAAAGATAGAGACACTTTTGTTTCATTACATGCAAGAGGACTAGCTGCAGCAGTTTTAGCAACCTATCCTATATCTGTAGGTTTAGTGGACCCCCAAGCATACACAATACTACCAATTGCATTTTTAATTATCTTTTTAACAAACTTTACAACAACAATTTATTTTTTCATTTCAGAAAAAAAGAAACCAGAAAAGAAAGAAGAAAATAAATTTGTTGGTACTAAAGAAGAAATAGAAAAACTTAAGAAAAATGTAGACGAAAGTATAAGTTTTTAATAAGAAAATAAATTTATAAAGTGATTTGTTTATAAATGGTTTGTAATTTAAATATTATAGACCATATTAAAAAAATATTAAAAAATGATAAATATGAAAAAAATAAATAATTTTTTAAAAATAAATTTTATAATAGTTTTAATACTTATTTTTTTTGCAAATAATGTTTTTGCAATAGATACAGAACTTAACGAAAACCATTTCTTTTTTTGTAACGAACAAGAACTTTGTGATAACCTCTTTGAACCAAATGAAATCATATATTTAGAAACTACTTATCCTGAATTTAGATATGATATTGAAATATATAAAAATGATGTTATTTATGAAACATATAATAATATACAACTGCCAATGACTATAGACCTTTCAAGTGGACTATATGTATTTAATATTAATTATGAAGACAATACTTTTATAAAAAACCTAGTGATAGGAACATCAATAGAAGACAATGATATCTATGATGAGGACAGAACAACCGTTGATCCTTTAAAAGAAGAAAAAAGAAATAATTTGTTTTATATTGTCTTGTTTGTAATTGTGATATTGTTAATTGTTATTTTACTTAAAACAAAGAAAAAAAGCAAACCAAAGCCAGTTAAAAAAACAAAAAACCGTCGTAAAAATAGAAGATATATGAAATGTTTGTTTGTTTTTATTTTTCTTTTTATGTTGAGTTGTAGTGTTTTTGCATTTGATTTGTTAGAAGATTTAGAAATAAACAGATCAGATTTAGAAGAACTTTATCCATATCCCGAAGAAGTTTCTTTAACAATTATTCCTAATAATAAACATTATGAAATATATGTTCCGATTGTTAGTTATGACAATTTGTTAGGGGATATATTAAATGATAGAATTAAAATTTTAAATGAAAATAAAGAAGAAATTACTTCTGAAAAAATAAAAATAGACGCTTCACATGTGTTGTTAGCAGATAAAGATGAACTTAAAATTTGGTCTGCTAGACATCCTTTGAGATCTGAACCCATGATGCGCAATTTTCCTTCGACAACTCCTTTTATTGTTGGTTCTTATGTTCGTTTAAATAATTATTATGATCAATATCCAATAAATGAAAACAAAAATTCATTGATTAGAAGAACAAGAAAAAATTTAGAATTGTTTTTTGGAAGAGATCTAATTACTAGCTTAATTAGAGAAGACTTGTTAGTGCCTATGCCATATCTATTAACAATTATTGTTGAAAATCAACAATATAATACACAGAATTTTGAAGAAAAAGAAGAAGTATATTATTTAGACTTTTCAAACGCAACAGTTTTTCCTGCAGGAACACTAGAAGATATAAAAATAAATTTAAAATATGAAGATAAAACAATTGATTATATAAAAACAGATGATGAATATAATGTCGTTCAATCAATGATTAAAGAATATGGTTGGAAAAATCAAAAAACAACAATTGCAGATCTTTCTAGTTTTAATTATAGAGACTTATTTAAATATAAAAACCATTTTAATAATAATCAAATAATCTTTACTAAATTTGATCTGGTAAATGATAAAACATTTGATTTGTTTTTTAAGGATATAGAAATAAAAGATATTTTGGTTGCTCCGGATTTTCTTAAGGGACCAAAATATCATAAAGAACAAGGTTTACAAGAAATATTTGTATTAACAAAACCAATTACAGAAGACGAAACACAAGAACGTTATTTGTTAGTAGACGTATTTCATAATTATGAAGAAAAAGTAACCATTTCTGAAAGTCTAACAAATAAAAATAATACAGATTCTGGTCGCTGGTATAACCTTATAGACAATCATATTAACTTAAATGACCTCGATGAATTTAGAGATTATTCTTTTCCCAATTTAAGTGTTGCATTTAATTTAGAAGAGAACAGAATAAGTGTTTATTTTGAGCCTTTTAAAGGGCAGAATCAGATAACTCCCACGTTTATTTCTTTGCCTTTAAAGGTGGAAAATAAAGACGGAAGAAAAGTTAATGGCCGTTTTTTGTTTAGAATTAATGATCAAGAAGAACTAGATGTGTATTTTTATATAGAACGTTTAGAAGTTGTAAAAAGAATTAGTCAAAATGAATTTCATTTATTAAATATGAATTTGGATTTAGAAAACTCAAACTATTATTTATCAATTTTAAACAATACTGAAGAAAGAATTATAGAAAACAATTTAACCTTACCAACAAACGAATCATATCTAGAAACAATAAATAACTTTAATTTTGTATATAGTAACTACGAAGATGAAAAAGATAAAAAACTAATAGACTTTACTGTTGCAAAACTACTTACAGAAGAAGAAAATACAGAAACAATAAATCTTTCTTTATTTAAACCGTATATGGTTATAGGAGAAGACAACTATACAGAAAGATTAGAACAATTAATTGAAGAAAAATATAATCTATTAAAAGAAATTGAATATATAAAAAAACTAGGACTAACTGATGTTGATTTTATAACAGAAGATTTTGATATTGATAAAAAAAGACTTGAACTAATAAGAAAAGGAAGACTAGGTCAAATTTGTGACCCAAGCGAAAAAATTTCAGGAACAAACGAATACTTGTTTAATATAAGACCAGAAAATGAAATAGAAACATCAGTCTATGCATGTGCAGGAAATGCAAATTTTAATAATACTTGGATTGATTCTTATAAATATTGTTATAAAGAAGGTAACTTGTGGAAATGGTCTAGCTTTGTAAAATGGAACGACGCTTCATTAACACATCCAGTAAGAAAAGAATGTGCACCAATTGATAAAAGAAGAGCAGAAATTGCAAAAACAGCAACAACAGACGACCCCTGTAATCCAGAAAAAATGATGTTTGATTATGCAACAAGACAAGAATTGTCTTTGTTTAATATAAAACACACAGACAAAGACTCATATGTATATGTTTGTACAGGAGATGGAAGAGCAAGAGTATGTGATGTTAAAGAACAAAAATGGTTGCCAATATTTGACCCAAAAAACACACGTGATCCAGAACATCCTGTTAGAGGATGTATTATAGAACCAGTAGAAGAGCCAGAAGAGCCAGTAAAAGAAATAGAATGTGTGTCTGGTGGAGAAGGAACACTACCAGACCCTATCATTGTTTGTACACCAGAAGATTTAGATAATGTGAGAAATGATTTAAAGAAATTTTATAGACAAGGACAAGATATAGACTTGAGAGATTATGACTTTAAACCTATTGGAGAAAGTAAAATGATTTCTGATTCAGAACGTGATGTTGATGTGCCAGTCGTTAACTCTTTTGAAGGTCTTTATGATGGAGGAAACTACACAATCTCTAATCTAGTAATTGAAGTTGAAGATCAAAGTAATGTTGGTTTGTTTGGTCTATCAAAAGGAATTATAAGAAACGTTAACATTGATAATTTTAGAATTGAAAGTAAGAAAACAGGAGACGCACATGTATCTTCTACAGGAATCTTGCTAGGAGAAAATTTAGAAAGAGGCAATATTTATAACACAACTATAAAAAACAGCACTGTTAGAGGATATTCTTCCGTAGGCGCTATAGGTCGTAATAAAGGAACAATATTAAATTCAAAAATAATTACAGAAGACGGAACAAATACAGTTGTTTTTGGAAACCAAAATGTAGGTGGTTTAGTTGGATATAATGAAAAAACGGGAAACATAAAGGATTGTTCAAGTGAAAATATTTGGGTTAGAATTAATACAAATAATCCTGTAAATAGTTTTTATTTTGGAGGGCTTGTAGGAACAAATGAATATGGTAAAATTACCTCCAGTAAAGTAGAAAACTTAAGAATTAGAAGTGAAGAAGCAAACATCGTTGGTGGATTTGTTGGAAGAAATTATGGAGAATATAATGACCACATATCAGAAAGTAATGTGAAAAATACATTTGTTGTAGGTGAAAAGCATGTTGGTGGTTTTGTAGGTGTGAGTTCTGGTGAGGCAAAAGAATATGTTATAGGACAAACAGCAGATATTAGTCAAAGTTTTGTAGAAAATGTTGAAGTTAAAGGCGAAGAAAATGTTGGTGGATTTGTTGGGTTAAATAGAGATTCGTTTATACATTCTTCCTATGGAATTAATATAGATGTAAACGGACATCAAAATATAGGCGGATTTGTAGGCTCAAATTCAGGAACACAATCAGAAGATCCATCAGTAATTGTTGATAGTTTTGTTAAAGAAGTAAATGTAGTTGGAGAAGGAAATAATGTTGGGGGATTTGCAGGACTAAATCTATATATAATTTATAATAGTTATGTTACAGGGGATGTGAAAGGAAATGATTATGTTGGTTGTTTTATAGGAAATAATTTTTATGAAGGTGAATTTAAATATTATGATGAAAACTTAATTTCAAAGATTAATGTTACTTATTTTAGTAATGGAAATAATCGTGGATTTATGGGTAGTACCTGGCCTTCAAATTTTGCAACATATCATCAAGAAAATTTGTTTAATACGGTGATCGAGAATAATGGTTGTAGACTTAAATTAAATAAATAAAATAATATTTAAAATGTGAAAGAATATGATAAAAAATAGAAAAAATATAAAGGTTTTTTTAATAATTGTGTTTTTTTGTTTAATACTAACAAATGTATTTGCAGAAAATACAGAATATATTAAACAATTAGAAGAAAGGATTCAAGAAATAGATACAGAAATATATAGAATATTACAAATATCCGATAGTTTAGTGATTGAACTAATATCATATGATAATGAAAAACAAATAATTAATTTAAATATAAATGATGTTTCCTTTGAATATGATTTTTATAACAACATTTTAACAAGTGATAAATTTACTGAAGATGAAATTAAAAGAATAATAAAAATAGATGAAGACTCTTTTGAAGCACTAGAATTAGAAGCAAAATTGTTTTATGAAGAAGAAAAAGAAGAAAAAACCCTAAAAGATACTGTAAATTTTATCGATATTATAAATCCAGAAAAATCTTATATTATTTCTGAACAATATAAAGATGCTGAAAAATACGATTCTTTTTTTGAGTATTTTAATTATTTTTTATCATCAAATGATGATAGAGAAGAAAAAATACAAACCTATTTTAAACAATTTTATAATAATTTAGAAAAACAAAAAAAATTAGAAGAATTTAGGAGAATGACCGAAGGACATTTGACAAATATTTTTGACGGACGCTATGAAGATGATTTTGTTGTTTGTGAATATGAAATTGAAGATGTGATAAGAACAGATATTAGATTTGATTCTGAAAATAAAAACCAGAGAGTTGATTTTGAGCCCGGTTATACAAATAGATATCTTTATTTTAATAAAAAATTATATCCTACAAATAACCCAACAGACGTCAATGGTTATATTATTGAAATACACGACAATGATTATTTTATCTATTCCTTTTTTTCAAAGGAAAATAATCAATTAAGATATAATGTTTATTTAAAGAAAATATTAAATAAAGATAACTCTAATATAGAACCAAATAAAACTTACAAATATTCAGATGTTTCATTTGCACCTCAAAATGAAGAAAAAACAAATCAGATTTCTTTTTTTGTAGATATTAAATATTTAGAAAATGAGTTAAGAAAAGAAGATAGTAAAGATATTGTTGATATACTAAATTCTAGCAAAAATCAAGAGGTAATTTTAGTAGCAGAGATTACTTTGCCAAATTTATCTTTTGATTGTAATTACAATTTGTTTTATTTTGACCAAGAAAAAGAAATAACAATAGATGATGAACAAAAAACAATTGATGATACAGAACATTATTCAGAAATTTCTTTAAAAAATAATTTTTTATTTAGTAACAATGTTTTACAAACAGAGGTTGATTTTGATAATAGATACCAAAAATTAGAATTCTCTTTTTTTAATATGCATATTCAAGAAGAAGATAATCAAAAATACGGTTTGAGTTTTTGGAACACATTTAAGAAAAACATTACGTTTGATTTAACATATTCAGATTTATTTACTGCGACAAGTAAAATAGATAAAAAAATATTAGAAGAAAAAACAGATTCTCCTGTAGTAGGTTCCAAAGTTTCTGTAGATCCTTAAGAATCTTAAATAGAAGACGTTGAAGAAGAAAATAACCTTACTTAAGAGAGGATGTACAAGAAAGCTTACCAAGATAAGAATCTCTTTCTTTTCTTTTTTTGTAATTTTTTTAATTATATTATTTTATATATCTTTTGTTACTATATATTATATATAAACAAAAAGTGAAAACCATGACAAAAGAAAATAAAAAATTTGATTATGATACAGAAAAAGATGTGAAAAAATATTGG
>PWLL01000071.1 GCA_003559395.1 Candidatus Iainarchaeum sp.
ACAATAACCTCAACATGTTTATTAAACTCGTTTTTGATCATCTTTTGAACATCATTACAAACAAAATCTGCATTTCTTGGAGATAGTTTCAATTTTTCATTTACTGGATCTAAGATGTTTGATCCCAACAACCCATATTCAGAATAAGCCAACTTAGAAGAATCAGAACAAATATCTTGCAAAGTTATAACATTATCATATCCTTTCTTTTTAACATTATGCAAAGTAGTGTTTCTATAATGAACATTACACACAATAATTCCATCAGGATTTTTATTAACTATAAACTTAGTTGAATTTCCAAGATAAATCTCAACATCACAACCAGCTTCCTTTACAATTTTTTCATAAAAATCTATATAGTCTTTACCAGTTTCTGGGTGAAAAAACCTATTATCTCCAAGATCTTCCAAAGAAATATAATCATCAAAATGCTTTTTTATTTTTTTAAGAATCTTAGGAGTTGTTATTGGGTTTCCTTGCTCATCATTAATAAACTTTAGTTGAATAATTACTTTTCCTTGAGGAATAGTTTTTGCAATCGCTTTTAATATCATAGAAAACCTATTTCTTGAAAGAATAGGATAGATAATGCCTATTGTAGAATTTTTTTCAAGATTTAACTTATACTTGATTTCATGAGAAACATCTTTAAGAGTAACAAAATTATGTTGAGTAATTGCAACAACTGCCTCAGTTATACAAATAATATCGTTTTCCTTAATTATTTCTGGATTTTTTTTAATAGACTTTTTTACAACTTCAACAATATCGTCATCAAAAGTAATTATTCCTGTCTTAAGCCCAAAAGCAGTAACACCAACAACATCATCTGGAATATTCATATAATTTCACCTTATTAATTTACACCATATAAAATGATAGCCCAAATGTATTAAAAAAGAATAGGTTTTTTTTATAAGTTTGAGATAAAAAATAAAAACAACAACATATATTTAAAAACATTTAGATGTTTTATATTTATAGATGAAAAAACTTGTGGAAAAAGGTAATAGAGGTAGAAAAAAATGTTATATAAATACTGTCCTAATTGTGCATCATTGAGAATATCATCAACAAATGGTGGAAAAGAATATACATGTTCTACATGTTCTTATCAAGGAGAAATAAAAGAAGACACTATAGACGTAATTAACAAACAAAAACAAAACCTAGTAAACAAAAACATAGAAACAACAACCAATCCCCTAAAAGAAAAGATAGAAGAAAAACCAGACATGAAAGACAAAATAAAAAAGATTTCAGAAAAAACATCAGATGACTGGGAACTACTATAAGTCCTCGTATGTTTTTTTTAATAATAGAGCATCCTGTTCAATAATAGGACTCTCACAAATAATTGTACCTGTTGCTTTAAGATCTTTAAGACTTGTTAATATCTCTTTATATGGCATGTCTGAATCTTCTAACATCAAATGATTTCGTTCACCTTTTTCTGTATATTTGATGCCAGAAAGATGGCAATGCATGTTTTTAAGAAGTTCAGGATAGCTTTTAAGTTTTTCAAAAAAATCATCTCTGTTTTTTTTAGATAAAAGAAAACCGTTATATCTTGCATGAAGATGAGAAAAATCAAACACAGGTTTTACAAAATCTGTCTTTAATCTTTTATAAAAAAAAAGAAGATCATCAAAAGAACCAACCTGAGACTGCTTGCCAGTAAGCTCAAGACCAAGAGAAATCTCAGAAGACCTTTGTTTGTTAAAAAGATCAACTACTTGTAAAAGATTACTGTGTGTTCTTTCAAGAACCTCTTCTCTGTTCTGAGACATGAAATAGGCTGGATGAAAGACAACTACTTTGGCGTTTAGTTTTTGTCCAACAAATAGTGAGTCGTAAATATATCTTATACTATTTCTGACCTTATGCTCTTCTAAAGAATTTAAGTTTATAAAATAAGGAGCATGTATACTTAAGGAAACATTATGATTGTTTGCTGTTTCTTTTATGTTGTTTATTACTTCGTCTTTTGATCTTTTAAGATAAACACTTTTAACAAACTCTATCTCTAAAGCATCAAGACCTAACCTAGAAACTTCATTTATTCCATCAACTGTACCAGAAGATGTTTTGTTTCTTATTGTTGATGATGGAATTCCTGCTGTTCCAAAATTAAGTTTGTTTTTATCAAACATGTTTATTCTGTAATCGTTATACATTTAACAGGACAAACATCTGCGGCCTTTTGATTACAACCAATATCTTCTACAGTTATGTTGATTGGTTCTGCCTTTGGCCCATCCATCTTCCAGTTTTGAGCACAAACAGTAACACATCCTCCACACCCAACACAAAGATCCTTGTTCTGTTTTATTTTATACGACATCTTCTGTTCCTCCAAAATTAAGTTTTTTTATAAAAATCTATTGTTTTTATAGAAACTTATAAAAATAATAAGAACAAACAACTATTTAAACATTTCCTATATATATATTTTTAAAAATGACGAAAATATATTTAAAAAAAGTGTAAAAACTATGGTTGATAAGAAATATACATCAAAACACAAACCAGGAGACATCTATAAATCCATATCAGTTGATGCTAGAGATTTTTCAAAAGACTCAGAAAAATTGTTTCAGAAAAAAAATCACCCCTATGTTTCTTTTTCAAAAAAAATATATAATAAATTTCCAGGACTTGGAACAAATGCAAAATACTCAAGCAACTTTGAGAAAGCAGTAGACTTTCTTAACTGGGATCTTTCTGCAGAAGAATATACTGCGGCCAACAAGTTTGTTTTTATTGCAAGTGTCTTTTTAGCAATTATTTTAATATTTTTGTTTAATATTTTGTTTTTTTCTTTATTAACAGAACTTTTTGGAAACGAATACATGTCTTTTGTTTTGTGTTATGGATCTCCTGTTGTCTTAGTTTTGTATCTAATTATTACTTTTAAAAACTATCCACTTACAAAAGTTGAAGACGAAAAAATAAGAGCACTTACTTTTGTTCCAGAAATTCTAGGATATCTTATAATGTCAATGAAACTTGTGCCAAACCTTGAAAGAGCAATAGAATTTGCAGCAGATCATGGACACGGAAAAATAGCAGACGATCTTAAAAAGTTGTTATGGGAAGTAAAAGTTGGAATAAAAAATAGCGTTGCAGAATCTATAGACGAATTAGCATACAAATGGGGAGACGTTTCTGTTGAACTTAAAAAAGGACTTATGAAAATAAGAGCAAGCGTTATAGAAACATCAGATGCAAAAAGATTTCAGCTGTTAGATCAAACCATGTCTGAAACTTTAGTTTCAATAAAAACAAAACTAGAAGACTATGCAAGAACTTTAAGCCAACCAACTATGATTATGTTCTATCTAGGTGTTTTGTTGCCTTTACTTTTGATAATTATTTTGCCTGTTGGTTCTGCTTTTTCTGGTTCTACTCTAGCAAGAGGCACCTATTTAGTTTTGATATACAACATTGCTTTGCCTATCACCACTGTTTTATTTGCAAGATCAGTAATAAAAAAAAGACCACCAACCTATAGCTCTCCAAAAATTCCAAACGAGCATCCAGATCTTCCACCAAAAAATCATCTTAGATATAAGAATTTAAAAATAAATGTTTTTATTGTTATTGCTGCTTTTCTTGTGTTAGGAAGTATTTTTAGTATATATCTACAAACAAACTTTGGAAAAACACAAGAAAATGTACTAATAGAAGCTGGATTTGATCCAGACAATCCAGAATTTAGAGACGCAGAACATGAAGAATCTTTTTGGGCAAATCCTGAAAATGATGTGACGCCTCATTTTCTTATTTTTGGAATATTAATAATGTTTTCTTTTAGTATCTCTCTTTGGTGTTATGCCACAAGCATCTACAAAAGAAAAATTCAAATAAAAACAGAAAAAATGGAAGGAGAATTTAAAGACGCACTATATGTTATTGCAAGTAGATTAGGAGAAAACAAACCAATAGAAGACGCACTTGGACATACAAGAGACTTTCTTCCAAGATCCTTGATTGCACAAGATATCTTTGGAAAAACTATAGAAAACATTAAGATATTAGGACTTAATCTACAATCAGCCCTGTTTGATAAAAACTACGGAGCCTTAAAAAATAATCCGTCAACAATCATTAACAGCGCTATGCAACTACTTGTAGACTCTGTTCAGTTGGGAGTTGGTGTTGCTGCAAAAACTTTGATGTCCTATTCTTTACAACTAAGAAACACTGACGAAGTAAACAAAATGTTGTCAACCTTAATAAAAGATATAACTTCTACTTTGTCTAGTATGGCTAAATTTATTGCACCTATTATCTTAGGAATAACAACAGCTTTACAAAAAATTGTTGTATCCACTTTAATCTCTATTTCCGAAAGTGGAACCTTGCAAGAAATGGAACAAACAATGCAGTCAATATCTACTGCAGGCGTCGGAATGGAAGGAGTAGATATGGCAGGAGCCATGTCTGGTATGGCAACCATAGATACAGAAATAATTGCAACTATCGCAAGCCCTACAACTTTTACTATAATTGTTGCGATCTATGTTATTCAGATAGTCTTAATAATGACTTATTTTACAACAATGATAGAACAAGACAACATGGTTTTAGTAAAACTAAGAATTGCAAAAACTTTACCAGTATCAATTGTGTTGTTTATTGTGACAATGTTGTTGTCTAATATGATATTTTAAAAAAGAAAAAATATGCTTGAAAAATATACAAAAAAACAAAAAGGACAAGCCTTTGAGTCTTTTAGGTTTTTGATTGCTTTTGTTATTGCTGTTTCAGTTTTGACAATCATATATACGATGGTAAATACAATAAATCAAAGATCTATAATCATAAGTACAGAAAGACTAAAAGAAGGAGCACACTCAGCATCTAAAAGTATAGCCACAAGTGCGGAGACGCCTTTTCATTTAGAAGATTTGATGTTGTCTGGAAGATTAACTAGTCAACAGATGAGTAATTATACAGGCATGTCTAAAGAATGTATATATATGGATGGTGGAGTAGGGTTAGAAAAGATAATAGAAGGAGAAGAATATTTGATATCAAAAAACCACTTAAAAATGGATGTTTATTTTTATTGTGATTTTACTAGTGATCCTGTGATTAAAGAATGTAATGAAACAGATGTGATTATTGGTGGGATAGATTCCACATGC
>PWLL01000062.1 GCA_003559395.1 Candidatus Iainarchaeum sp.
CTTTACTTGTTGACCAAGTGTAGAGAAAAATCTTCTTAAACCGGTTACTTGTGTTGCTGGTGTTTTTCCTAAAACAACTCTATTAATATCTGTTTGTATCTCAGGAGATCTTTGAACCATAAACTCCCAAGTTTCATGTACTTCTGTTCCTACTTGTGTAGGAGGGGTTTTTCTTAAAGGCATAACTTCTTCAGAAACCCTATCTCCAAAAGTAAAATAATCAACATTTTCAAATCTTAAAGCCTTAAGCTCTGTTATTCTTACTGATCTTAAAGACCAACCATCTGCAGCACATCTGTTTGTGATTGTAAAGGTTTGTGGTTTATGTTCATGTATTGAAGAAAAATCAAACTTTCTTTGTGAAAATACAATACAACCTTCTGGTATTTGTTCTACTGGCAACAATATCTGTATAGGTATGTTTCCAACAAATGTAGAATGATCACCAACAGAAGCCAAAGGTCTTGCATAAACTCCTAACTGGAAAGTACCTAACTGCATTCCGCCTGTAATTTCAACATATTCTATCTTTCCTCTTTCAACAGTCATTACAGAATCTGATTTTAAAGTAACTCCGTAATCTGCAACAAACTCAACTTCAACATCTTCTGCACAGTCGTTTCTGATTGGAATTCTTGTTGATGGACAACCAAACATACTTGTTCCAGGATGCCCCATTTGCCCCATTGCTTGTTGAGACATATAGTTGTGTTGTACAATGCCTTTAGTAAACATTGGGTTAGGGTATGGCTGATTATGAAGAGTAGACATATGTTGTGGGTTTCCTATTGGTGAGCTATACTGGTATGGATTTTGGAATCTTGTAGGATCATATGACCCCCACTGATGTCCAAAATATCTTTGTTGCATAGCTTCTTGTCCAGGTGGCATTCCACAGAACATAGATGGGATTGGTTCTTTTGGAATTGCTAAACATTTTGTAAAATCATTAATAACAATATTTGTTTCTAAGATGCTAGAAATTCTATCAACGCCTGTTAGGTTTGCTCTTTGTGTCTTAAACTCTATTTTTGGTGTTGTTGTTGCTTGTCTTACATCTTGTGCTTTATATCTTAACTTGATCTCAACTTCTTGATTTGCAGAAAAAGAACTTAAGATAATTTCCTCTTTTGAAGAAAGAGGTTTAGTTTGATTATTAATTATTAAAGAAAAATCTCCAACTTTTCTTTCTGAACCAAGATTAACTTTTGCATTTATTCTTCCTAAAGATATTGGTTCGTTATTGACTCTACAATCATTTCTTAGAGTTAAAGTAATTTCTTCTTCAGATAGAGGTTCTGTTCTTATATCAACTTGAGTTGGTTCTAGAACAAGACAGTCAACAGAATCAACACTATTTCCAAAAGTAATCCTTACTTCTGTTGGAATCTTTATTGGCCAGGTTTGGTTTGTGATTGTATCTTTAAGATTTATAACAATATCTCCTGAAAAGTTTTGTTGCGTCATAAGATCAAACCCTTCTTCTGTTAAACCGAAAGTAACAGCAATATTTATTTTTTCTCCAGGTTCGATTATGTTTTTTGTTGGAACAATTTGTAAATTTAAGTATTTTGTTGGAATCGTATGTGAGATGTTTGTTATTGTAAAAGGCAAAACTGTTGGGTTTGTTATATCAATATTTATTTCTTTTCTAGCTTCTGTTGAAAGATTAAGTTGTGTTTCTATTTTGTCTGGTGTTACAATTGCTATGTTTTTAGAAACTTCTCTTTTAAGGTTTATAGATCTATAACCTCTTTTTCTTAAAATTATCTCTACTTGATCACCAACGTTTGGTGCAGGTAACTTAAATGCAAAGATTCCTTCTTTATCTGTTATTCCTGTTTCAATAGTTTTAGAGTTATGTTTTACAATCACTTGTACGTCTGATAGTCTTTTTTCTTCATTATCTTCTACTCCAACAATAACATTGTTTTGTATAAAAGGAACAAACACACTTGGAGTAACATCCACCACCATTTCTTTAGAAGGCTCTATATCAAAAATAATTGATTTTCTAAAAATAATATCTCCATCTGAAACAATCTCAAACAAAACATCATCTGTTTGGTCATCAACAACTTCAAGATCAACGATTCCGTTTATATGATCTCCAGAAGCAATCGAACCAAGCTCTATATAATCAAAAGAGGCTCCAGTAATTGTTTCTGCACCAACACCAGTAATATTATAACTATCAAGATCAATTGAAGATTCTGAAGAAATTCTTAACACTGCGTTTGGTATGGCTCTTTTAAAATTAAAATTAAAAGATAGAGAATAATCTGTATTTTCTGATGCAGAGTATCTATCAACTATGTTTCTTGAAGTACTTGTTGATTTATCAAATACAGAAAAATAATAACACAGCGCATCTTCACAAAAATTAGAAGCACCAGTAAAGATGTTTTCCATCTTAGCATATGCATAAAGGGCTTGTTTTTCTGGATGACTTGTAGATGTTTTAAGTATATCGTCTGTTGGGTTTCTTAAAACTGTATTTCCAGAAACAAATTCTGATCTATAATATAAAGGAAGGTTTCCTGACACACTATCTTGAATAACAATCTCTGC
The DNA here is from genome assembly GCA_003559395.1 of Candidatus Iainarchaeum sp. Lineage (GTDB taxonomy): Archaea > Iainarchaeota > Iainarchaeia > Iainarchaeales > CSSED10-239 > CSSED10-239. The sequence goes on from PWLL01000062.1 coordinate 2,572, forward strand.
GTCTACTATGTAGCTACCAACTAAAGGCTTATCCATAATAACATTAAACCATTTTCCATCTCTTCTTGTAGAAGCAGCTTTATCTATTGATTCTCCTGTACATGGTGTAAAACTTGTTGAACCAACAATCTTATTTCCAGCATATTCTACTTGTCTTATATATAGTTGATCTTGCTCAACAGAATATGTTCTGTTGCCACATTCTAAACCTTGACCAGTTCTTATATGTGTTTGAACACTATCAAACTGTCTTATTATGTTTACAACAAACCTTGCAATCACTCTTTGTCCCGAACTAACAGAAGTTACTTCTTTTCCTGCATGGTCGTATAGTCCAAGATATTGAACATCGTTACTAGTTGGTTGTCTTGGTAGAACAATGGTTTCTTTAAAAGTTGTGTTTGCACTAACATTATATTTTTTTGTAACAAACACAGAATCAAAATTATCAATAACAAAATAAACAAACCTATCTGCTCTTATTCTTATTAGGGTGTTGCCTTCGTTGTTTGTAGTTGTTGCTTTATAAGAAAGTTCTTCATCTGTAACAGAGTCATAAACCCTTACTCTTGTTGAGATTGGTTCTTTTGTGTTATCTAGAACAGACAAATCATAAGTGCCTTCGCCAATATTCATTCTAACAGTAACGTTTGTTGGTTCTCTTACAACAACTTCAAAGTTTTCTGATTTTCCAGAAAACTCTCTAACACTTGCTTCTATATAATAAGTTTTTTGATCAGAAAGATTAGAGATAACTGCTTGACCTCTTATGTCTGCTGTTGTAGTTGTAACTGGTGTTTGTTCAGGATGTTCATAAACTGTAAGCTTTGCAAACTCAACAGGTCTGTTTTCTGAATCAACAACAGAGATAAAAACTCCTTGCATAGTTTGTTGATCAACTTTTGTTAACTTTATTTCTTGAGTTGTTTCTCTTGAAGATGTTGGAGATATAGTTCTTGAGCTTAACAAATAATCATCATGATCAAAAACAACATTATAAGAAATATTTTCTGAAACTGAAATTAATGCTTTTCCCTCACTATCTGTTGTTGCAGAACTTACAAGCTCGTTATTTTTATAAAGCTTTATATCTACGTTAGATATTTCTTCTAAAACATCTCTATCAAGAACTTTAAAATTAAAAAAACCAACAACATCTTTAGTAAGTTCTAAAGTCAAATCTTGAATTGTGTTTTTACGTAACTGAACTGTTTGTTGTTTTCCTGTGTGATAGTCCATCTCAGTTACTGAGCTGTAGATACCTTCTCTATCTCTTACTAAAACCATATAACTATTTATAGGAAGGTTATCAAAAACAAACTGACCATTATTGTTTGTTGTTGCAACATCTATTGGATCTACATTTGCACCCCAATCAAAAACTCTAAGTTCAATATCTGGAATAACTGCTTTTGTTTCTGCATCAATAACAGACACTCTTAAAGAACCATATTCTGTTTCTTTAGGACTTAAAAGAATCTCGCCTATGTTTCTAGTAGTATCTAAATCTCTTTCTTCTGCAATAAAATAGTTGTCATTAATGTTTGGTGTAAGAATAGTTGGAATTAAATCACCACAATCTACAGGAACATTTTCAACAACCACATCTCCGTTTATTACTTCTAAGGTGCCAGAATCAAACATTAAAGCTTCGTTTGTACAATAAAAACTAACAGTAAAACTATCTGTTATTTTTGCACCACTTTCTTTTTCTAAAAAACTAATTTCTTTAGTTATTTCTTTTTCTTTTTCTTGAAGATTTAAAGAATAACTTCTTTTTTCAAGAAGATTTATTTCTAAAGAATCTAGATTGGTTTCATAATTAGGGTCATCTAGAGAAAAACGATAACTAATATCTGGAAGATTTTTTAAAACAACAACCCCTGTTGTGTCTGTTCTTCTTGTGTAAGAATCTGTGCCTAAGTAAAAACTGATTTCTTGATTTGCAATTGGGTTGTTTTGTTCATCTAAAAAAGAAAGATTTAGTTGATCTTGTGGTATAGTTGTTGGTGATTTAAAGATCAGTAGTAGGATAAGAATAATAATTCCTATTATTATTAAAGAAAAAATAGGAAACGTAGGAATTCCTTTTTTTTCTAAAGGATCTACTATCTTAAATAGATTTATTTTCTTTTTTTCTAAGTTTTCTAGAAATGCAAAATATTTATCTTCTAGTTTATAATATATATTTTTTAAAGACATGATATGACCTTTTTTATTAGTTTATAAATATTATATATGTTCTCTTTATTTGTTTATATATGGTTTGTTTTAAAAATGTTTTGTTTTTTGTAAATCTGTATTTATTCTTATTAAATATATTAGATAGGATATATTTATAAATGAAACGATTAACTGGACAAAGTTAGTTTATGAATCTATGATGTAACAACTTTCTCC
>PWLL01000029.1 GCA_003559395.1 Candidatus Iainarchaeum sp.
AAAAAACAAACGAAATAACAGAACAAGCCAAAAACCCATAAATTTCAAAGATTTAATTTGTAGCCGTTCTTTTTTAACCATTCTTTTTTATCTTTATAGTCAGGCATAACTTTTTCTACAACTTGCCAAAAAGCCTTAGAATGATTTGGTTCTTTTAAATGTGCAAGCTCGTGCACACACACATAATCTAAAACATCATCTGGCGCCAACAACAATTTTGTTGAAATGTTGATGTTTTTTTTTGTTGAACAACTACCCCACCTACTTTTTTGATTCTTAAAGGAGATTTTATTGATTTTTTCTTGAAAATATTTTTTATTTAAAGCGTATATTTTCTTTTTTAATTGTGGTGTTTGTTCTTTTGCAAGCAAAGCATTTATTATTTTTGAAATTTGAGTTTGTTTTTTTTGAAAACACAAGTTAGAAGAGATGGTTAAAAAAATTTGATTGTTTTTTAAAACGCCGTTACAGGCTTTATTATTTTTTTCAAAAACAACAATTTCGTAAATTTTATTAGGCAAAACAATTTTATCGCCAGACAAATAAATTTTTTTATTTTTTAAAGGCTTTTCTTGAAGTTTTTTAGAAATCCATTTTTTCATCTTTAAAAGTTGTTTTGTTTTTTCTTTTTGACTTAGACGAGTAGGCATCTTTATTTGTATTTCGTCTTTTATAGTACAAGTTATTGTTTTTCTTTTCTCAAAACTTATATTTATAAGATGTTTTTCGCCATTTACAAACAGATGTTCTTTTAACATACTTAAAAAATTTATTTTATAAAAAATTTAGAGGGCATCTCTTTTTTTCTTAACAAGTTCTTTAAATGAAGCCAATTTTTCTTGTTTTTCAACATAATTTCTTAAAATTGCAGAATAGTTTTTTTTTAAAACTTCCCATTCATTTTCAAAAGAAGCAAACATTGCTTTTTCAGAAGCACTATATCTTTTTTGACTTGTAAAGATAGAAACATCTGTTGTAATCCCAAAAATTTTTTGTTGAATTTCTTTTATTCTTTCTTTAAGAAGCTCTTGCATTTCAGACAAATGATGTTCTTTTTCAAATTTTACAATCTCATGTGATAATTGATTAAGGAGTTGTTTTTTTTCTTTATTTGACGATATTTTGTTACGACTTATGTTTGCGAGTTTTTCTGCAAAAATAGTGATTATACCTGGTGGTATTTTTTGACCAAACTTTTGCATAAATTCAGGAACGCCTGTTGGTTTTTTCTTAGGTGTAAAAACTAAAGCATCGCCAAAACGCTTAAATTTATCTAAAAATAAACAATACTCTTTTTCTCTGTGTGTTTTTGGGTCACCATATTTTTTTTTTAATGTTGTATGTTCTTTAGTTACAAAAGGTCTAATTTTTGGTTTTATCTTATTTTTGGTTTTATTTTTATAAAATGGTTTTCTAAACATAATCTTCACATATATTATTAAATATAGAAAGAAATAAAAAGACAATACACAATAAAAACACTTTTGTTTTGTTTTATTTGTTGGACGAGTGAAAAAACACTTATTTTTATTTTTTTCTATACAACAAATATATATAAAATAAAAAAAGAAAACCATGATTGATGTAAACGCAACAACCTCTGCAATTTCAGAAAAAGCAACAGAAGCAACAAATATTTTTTTTAACCCTACTTTCTTAATTTTAGGTGTTGTTTTTATAATTACTGCAATAGTTGTACTTTATTTTTTAAAAAACATTTTATTAAACAGTATTATTGGGGTTTTTGGTTTTCTTATATGTTATTTTATTTTTGGAATAAAACTGCCTTTCTTTATAACTTTGCTTGTAAGTGCGGTCTTTGGGATTGGTGGGCTTGGTACAATAATAATTCTTAAGTTTTTTGGATTGATTTAATAAAGAGGGGAAAAATTATGAACCTGAATTTTTTAATAATCTTGTTAATTGTTTTATTAACATTTACAATGGGGGTTACAACAACTACAGACACACAACCAACTTGTGGTGTAACTGATGATGGTGGTTGCTGTTGCGATAGGTATTGTGAAGACTTCTCCGTATGGTGTTGCCCAGTAGCACATATCCCAAATGACAGCAAGATGGTTGCTAAATAGATTTATTTATGATTGATTATAAAAAATATAATCTAGACTTACACTATCATTCTCCATATGCTGGTGGGTGTTCTAAAAACATAACTATACCATTACTAGCAAAAGAAGCAAAGATAAAAGGACTAAATATCCTAACAACTGCAGATCTTTTTAACGAAGCTTGGAGAAAACATGTTAAAGAACATTTAAAATATGATCAAAAAGAAGATATATATTATTTTAAAGATAACGAAAAGAAAAAAGAAAAAACATATTTTGTTCTAGGTTGTGAAGTTGAGTGTAAAAAAAGAGTGCATAATCTTATTTATTTTAAAAACTTTGATGTTTTTGATGATTATTTTAAGAAGCTAGATAACAACATAATAGGCCTTGACACATATGGCTCAGGAAGGCCAAGGTTGCGTTTTAATTGTAAAGAGTTTTTAGATTTTTCTTTAGATTTTAATGTTTTAATAGGTCCTGCGCATGCGTTTACTCCATACTTTGGAGTTTATGCGCATTATGATTCTTTAAAAGAAGCATATGGAGAAAACTATAAACAAATAAAGTTTTTAGAGCTTGGGTTGTCAGCAGACACACATCTTGCAAACCTTATACCTGAGCTAGAAAAAATCACATTTTTATCCTTCTCAGACGCACATTCTGCATATAGCTACAGAGTAGGAAGAGAGTATGTTTGTTGTGATTTAGAAAAACCAAACTATAATTCAATTAAAGATATGTTATATAAAAGAAAAGGAAAAATAGAATATAATGTAGGCTACAATCCACAAGAAGGAAAATATCACAGAACTGCTTGTCGTAGTTGTGGCCAAATTTATTCTTTATCTCAGGCTGTAAATAATAAATATAGATGTACGTTGTGTAACGACATTATTAAAAAAGGAGTAAAAGAAAAAGCACACGAAATTGCAGAAAAACAAGGAAATAAAGAACACCAACAAATCACCAATAGACCACCCTACAAACACCTTGTTCCTTTAGCAGAAATTATTCAAATACATTTAAATAAAAAACAAATAAATCATAGAAATGTTTTAGAAAAATATAATTTGTTTGTTTCTAAATATAAAGAAATTGATGTTATGTTTAATATACCTTATAAAGATCTAGAAAAAATAGATGCAGAAATTACAAAATATGTTAGAGCTTTTAGAGAAGGGTTTGTTGTTTTTTATCCTGGTGGGGCTGGAAAACAAGGAAAACCAATAATTTGCTTTAGTAAAGAAGAAAAACAAAAAATGCAAGAAAAAATAAATAAAGAAATAAAGTTAAAGACTATACAAAAAAAATTATTTTAAAAAAATCAAAAGATTTTATTTAGTGCTTCAACATCTAGTTTTTTTATATCGGTTATATGAAGATCACAAGGACATTTGTCTGGTATTTTAGTCATAACACCAACAGCCTTCATTTTTGCTCTTTTTGCAGCTTTTAAACCTGCAAAGGCGTCTTCAACAACTATACAGTCTTCTGGTTGAGCCATCATTCTTTTTGCAGCCAATAAAAAAACATCTGGGTTTGGTTTTCCTTTTTTTACTTGGTCACCTGTAATAATTACTTCAAAGAAAGAACGCAATCTAGAGTTGTTTAATATCGCATGAACAAACTGTTTGTTAGAAGAGGAAGCAATGGCCAATCTAAAACCATTATCTTTTAACTTAATAATAAGTTGGTTTATTCCTGGAAAAGGCTTTATACTTGTTGCTTTTTTCTTTAAAATTGTCCAGTATTCTTCTGTTAAACGTCTTACTTCTTCTTCAGAAATTTTTTTGTTATTTTGTTTAGCTAGCGTTTTTATAATTTCGTTTACTTTTACGCCTTTAAAGTCTTTTAGGTTTTCTGAATATATTTTATGTTTTTTTAAAAATTGGGTTTGTATCTTTATATGTAGTTTAACGGTATCTACAACAACACCATCAAAATCAAAAATAATAGCTTTCATTTTATTTTTCTCCTTATATGATATATACTATAAATAAATAATAGTAACAAAGTGTATAAATATCCTTACCCTGTTATAACAATTCTTGGTTTTAAAGAAACAACTTTTTTTACAAGCTTTGCATTAACTAAAGAATCAACAACGTCTTCTGAAGGTTTATATGCTAAAGGAGTTTCTTCTCTCATAACGTTTTCTGATCTTCCAGATAAAATAATATTGTCTTTTTGCATGTTTTCTTTAAGTTCGGCAATAGTTGATTGTGATTTTGCTTTTTTTCTGGACATTTGTCTTCCAGACCCGTGTGCGACTGTGTTGAAGGTTTCTTTTAGATTTTCTTTAGAACCAGGTAAAAGAACGTGCGTTTTGTGTTGCATTGACCCTGGCAAAATCACAGGAACACCAGCCTCTTTATATTGACTTTTATTATCTTCTGCGTCTTTTGTGTACACTCTAGTGGCACCTTTTCTGTGCACGATTAGTTTTTTAGAGTGTTTTTCTACTTTTGCTATGTTGTGACAAAGATCATATAACAAATCAAAGGAAACATCTTTATTAACGTCTGCTAACGTTTTTTTTAATGTGTCTTCTATTGCACGATTAAGAACAGTTCTATTTACAAAAGCAAAATTTGCAGCAGCCAACATAGATTGGTAATATTCTTGACCAAGCTTGGAATGAAAAGGTTCGTAAGAGATTGGTGTTTTATTAGTAAACTTGTTTGTAAAATCTGTAGCCACTTGGTGACCAAATCCTCTTGAGCCTGTGTGTAACAATATACAATATTGGTCTTTAAACAAACCTAACGCCCTAGCTTGTTTTTCATCAAAAACATCTGAAACAAGCAACAAGTCTATAAAATGGTTTCCTTGACCTAGCGTACCAATTTGTTGAAGCCCTCTTTTTTTTGCTTGTTTTGAAAGAAAGTCTATTGATGCGTCTTTATAACTTCCTTGGTCATCTATTTTTTTCTTAGAATTTTTAGCACCAAGGTTGTTTTTTATTGCCCAATCAACACCGGTTAATAAAAGGTCTTCAAAATCTGCATTCGTTATTTTAAGACCATCGTGGGATAGTCCTAATGGTAAATTTTCTAGAGCTTTTGTTATTTTTTTAAGATGTTCTATAGATAAGTCGTTTTTATAAAGATTAGTTTTTATTAGTCTTACTCCACAATTAATATCAAAACCAACAGCTTCAGAACTTATTATGCCTGTATCATAATCTGTTGCAAAACAACAACCAATAGGCACACCAAACCCAACATGCATGTCTGGCAAACCAATTACTTTTTTATAAACAGAGTCTATTTGTGTTATTGATAACAATTGATCAACGGCTGATTGTTCTATGTTGTTGAATATTTTTTTGTTTGCGATAAGGTTTACATCTTTGTTGTTTTTTCTACAAGAAAAAGAGTTTTTGTTTTCTTCAAACATATATAAAAAAATTTAAAAAGAACATTAATGATAGTCGTTAAACTATGCATTAAGTTCTAAACTTATTTGTACGTCTGTTGGTACATCAACGCGCATGATTCTTCTAAGTATTTTATCATCTGCGTTTATATCTATTATTCTTTTATGTATTCTTAACTGAAATTTTTCATAAGTTTCTGTACCGCCGCCAGAAGCGCCTCGTCTAACAGGTACAACCAACTTTTTTGTTTTTAGAGGAATGATGCCTGAATGTTTGGCACCACTCTTTTTTGCAATATCTATTACATCGTCACAAAATTCTGTTAGTTTTTTATAATCTGTTCCAGTTATGATAACTCTTGCTGTTTGCATAGTATTTCCTCTAATTTACTTTTGTCTTGGTTTTATTTCTGTAACAACACCTGCAGCAACAGTTTTGCCCATATCTCTTATTGCAAATCTTCCAAGTTGTGGAAAATCTTTGTATGTTTCTACACAAAGTGGAGATAGTGGTTTTATTTTTACTATAGCTGCATCTCCTGTTTTTAAGAATTTTGGATTATCTTCTTGTGTTGGTGCAGTTTTTTTAATTATTTCTGTAACACTACAAGAAATTTGTGCTGTGTGCAAATGGAAAACAGGTGTATATCCAGGAGTTATTGCTGTAGGATGATTAAGCACAACAATTTGAGCAGTAAATTCTTCTGCAACGGTTGGTGCGTTATCTATTGGGCCTATAACAGATCCTCTTTTGATATCTCCTTTTCCAATTTTTCTAAGATTAAAACCAATGTTGTCACCAGGTCCAGCTGAAGCTAATTGTTCATGGTGTGCTTCAATGGATTTTATGTCTGTTGGTATGTTTTGTGGCATAATAACGACTTTGTCGTTTGGTCTTAATATTCCAGTTTCTACTCTTCCAACAGGAACAGTACCCACACCTTTAATATTATAAACATCTTGAACTGGCAGTCTTAGTGCTTTATCGGTTGGTATTTCAGTTGCTTTAAAAGTATCCAAGTGTTCTAACAATGTTGGTCCACTATACCAAGGCATGTTTTCTGATTTTTTAACAATGTTGTCTCCATTCCATGCAGATGTTGGAATAACAGTGATTTGTTCTTTTTTGTATCCTGTTCTTGTAAGTAAAGCAGTAACTTCTTCACTTACTTCTTTAAATCTCTCTTCTTTATAGTCTACAACATCCATCAGGTTTACAGAAACAATTAATTGTCTAATTCCCATTACTTGTGCAAGGAAGGCGTGTTCTTTTGTTTGTGCTTTAACTCCATCTTTTGCATTACAAACAAGTACGGCTGCGTCAGATTGTGCAGCACCTGTAATCATATTTTTTATATAGTCGGAGTGTCCTGGAGCATCAATTATTGTAAAATAGTTTTTTTGTGTTTCTAATTTTTTATAGTTTACATCGATTGTAACTCCTCTTTCTCTTTCTTCTTTAGTAACGTCCATCATGTATGCAAAAGCAAAAGTACCTTTTCCTTTCTCTTCTGCAATAGCTTGTAACTTTCTATAGTCTTGTTCACTTAAGTTACCTGAATCGTACATTAAACGACCAACAGTTGTTGATTTTCCGTGATCAATGTGTCCAATAAAAATAACATTGATTTTTGGTTTGTCTGAAGCCATTTATAATTCCTCCATATTAGTTTTTATTTTTTTTAAAACCTTTTTATTTTTAAAAATATTTCATAAACACACATAACAGATAAATGTATGCTTATAAAAAACATTTTAAATAAAGTTATATGCTATAAATAATATAAAGAGACATAAACCTTTTTAAATAGATTATTTCTGTTATCAAAACCTTTGTTTTGTTTTAAATTTAGATTATTTTTAAAACAAAGCAAAAAAATAAAAAAAAGATTGTTTTTATAAATTTTGTATCTATATTATTCTAGAGAGGAACAAATAAATGTGAAAAAAATGAAAGAAAGAGCGTTTTTAAATGTAAAAGAAATGGATCTTGCAGATGTTGGAAAAAATATTGCAAAAATTGATCCTTTGATTTTTGAAAAACTTAAACTTAACATAGGTGACACTATAAAAATAACTGGCGCAAAAAATTCAAAAGCCGCGATTGCAATCGCGATTAAAGGAAAAATAAATGACACAGGCACAAACGTCATTAGAATCGATGGTGCAACAAGACAAAACAGTGGTACCTCTATTGATGAAGAAATAAGTATAGAAAAAATTGATTGTCTTATTGCTAAAAGCGTAAATCTTACGCCAGTTGTTGAAGACGAACTTAAAAACAACGAAATTATTTCACAAATTTTAAAACAACTTAATAGAGATGATATTAAAAGTTATATAAAAGAATATTTATTACATAAAAACTATCTAGAAGGAAACATTATAAAAATTCCAAAAATAAGTCTTCCATCAAAAACAGGAGATGCAAAACCATTACAACTAAGCGTAACAAAAATTTTGCCAAAAGGACCTATCAGAATTGTAGAAAACACAAAAGTAGTTCTTGAAGAAAAACCAGAAGTTGGAGTTTTAGGAATTACTTATGATGATGTTGGCGGACTTAAGAAAGAAATAGAAGCCATAAGAGAAATGGTTGAATTGCCTATAAGAAAACCAGAAATTTTTAGAAGGTTAGGAATATCACCACCTAAAGGTGTTTTGTTGTATGGATCTCCAGGAACAGGAAAGACTTTGTTAGCTAAAGCAGTGGCTTCTGAAACAGATGCTTATTTTAAAAGTATTAATGGTCCAGAAATTGTTACAGGAGTTTATGGAAAAAGTGAAGAAAATTTAAGAGATATTTTTAAAGAAGCAGAAGAAAAAGCCCCAGCAATTATTTTTATTGACGAGCTTGATGCAATTGCGCCTAAAAGAGAAGATACACACGGAGATACAGAAAAAAGAATTGTTGCGCAATTATTAACTCTAATGGATGGGTTAAGTGCAAGAACAAACATCGTTGTTATTGCAACTACAAACAGACCAAACTCTATAGATCCCGCCTTAAGAAGACCAGGAAGATTTGATAGAGAAATTGAGTTTGGTGTTCCAGATAAAAATGCACGAAAAGAGATTTTAAAGATACATACTAGAAACATGAAACTAGATGAAAAAGTAAATTTAGAATTTCTTATTGAAAGAACAAACGGGTTTTCTGGTGCGGATCTTCAAATGTTGTGTAAGGAGGCTGCATTAAAAACTATTAAAAGACTAAAACCAAAGATCGATAAAGAAATTGATGACAGTTTATCAAAATCTTTGTTAGACGAACTAGTTATTAACCAAAAAGATTTTGAAGACGCGTTACATGTTGTTGAGCCAAGTGCTATAAGAGATATACAAGTAAACATACCAAGTACAAAATGGAAAGATATCGGAGGTATGGAAAAAGAAAAACAATATCTTAAAGAAATGATTGATTGGCCAATAAATCACAAAGAAGTTTTTAATAACGTAGGCATAAAACCACCAACAGGCATTCTTTTGTATGGCCCGCCAGGTACAGGAAAAACCATGCTTGCAAAAGCAATCGCAACCGAGTCTAATTCTAATTTTATATCTATTAAAGGTTCTGATATTTTCAACAAATGGGTTGGAGAAAGTGAAAAGAAAGTCAGAGAAATTTTTAAGAAAGCGAGGTTGTTGGCGCCTTCAATTGTGTTCTTTGATGAAATTGAGGCTATTACTAGCAGAAAAACAACGAATGAGTCAACCAACGTAACAAACAATGTTGTTGCAGAACTACTTACTGAGATTGATGGCGTTTCTAAGTTAGAAGATGTAATTGTGGTTGGGGCAACAAATAGAATAGATCTTGTAGATGTTGCTTTTTTAAGATCCGGAAGATTTGATAGAGTAGTTCATGTGCCGTTGCCGTCTGTTGAGGATCAAGAAAATGTATTTAATGTTTATTTAAATAAAATAAATACAGACGAAGATGTAAAAGCAAAAGAACTTGTGAAAATATTAAACGAAGATAGCGATCAAAAATATTCTGGTGCGGATATTGAAGCCATCTGTAATGAGGCCGCGATGGGTCGTATAAGAAAAATAATAAATAACAAAGAAAAAAAACAAATCGTAACTTTAGATGACTTTAAAAAAGCAATTGGGTTTTTTAAGAAAAAAGAAGAAAGTGAAGAAAAAAACTACCAGATGATAAGATAAAATCTATAGTGATTTTTTAAAAGAATCATCATCGATGGTAAAAACATCTTCTTTTGAAATCATTTTTGGTAAATAACAAAGGTTGTTTGTTTTATATGTTTGTATAAAGTCTTTTTTCATATCTTCTATTACTTGGTTTGTTTTTTCATAAAATAAATTAACATTACAAATACCATCACAAAACTTTTCAAAAACGTTTTGTAGTTTTATTAAGTGCTGGTTGTTTATTTTTTCTCGGGGAGTGCCTTCTAAAAAAGAATAATTTTCGTTAGCGATTTTTACGAATTTATGATTTTCTGGTGGGTTTATGGTGTTGGTCGTGTTATTAGCGATCGAATAAATGTCTGAAAAAATAACAGAGTAGGTTGTAGAATTTCTAATACCAAATTTTCTTTGATTATTTTTTAGTTCTGTCCAATCAACAAGCAATTTGGTTGTAAGCAGTTTTTTTGCTTTGTTAATTTCTGAAAATAATGTTTTTTGAACACCTTTACTGTATTCAAACACGTCGTTATCTATATATTTTGTTTTTGTATAATCTAAAAAAGGTCTTTTTTCTTTTGCAAGTTCAATAGATGCTTTTTTGGAATAATACGATACAAATTCTGAAAGATTTTCGCCAAACACTAGTGCGTCGTCACTTTCAAAAGGAACGTCCAACAAATCCAACAAAGAAAAATAACCAGTGATAGACAAATAAAGTCTTCGTGTTTTTTTAACGTTTTTTTCCAAACTTTCGTCTAAGTATTCTGAGTGGTCTATACAGGCGTCTAAAAATTTCACAGAGTTAAATATAACTTCTTTTAATTCTTTCCATTTAAAGGTTTTTAGAGCACCTGTGGTTCTTACAAATTTTGAAACATCAATAATACCTGTAAAAAAAGAGTCATTTTCAAAAACGGGTTGATAACCAATAGATGAAAGTTCGTTAGTTTTGTCTAAAAAAACATTTTTATTTTTTAATTTATCAACAAAAACAAAATCAAAATAATTTTCATCAATAATCTTTGAAAATAAAAAATCTAAATAAAGGGATGGTGTGATTGTTTGTTCTGCTTCTTCTTTTGTTGTTTCTATTGTTTTTGCTCCTTCTTTTTTTAAATAATAAACTTTATTTTCTAACAAATTATGCATAAATCTATCTGGTATTAAAAAAACAAAATTATTGTTTTTAGAAGTTTTGTTTTTAACCACATCAATGGCGTCTGGATGTTCTATATTTATATAAAAGGTATTTTGTGCGTTTTTTTGTTTTCGATCTGTTATTTTTTCTTGTGCTAATATATAAAAATCAATTATGTTTTTTATACCACACGCTTTTTTTTTAGTTGAGGACACAAGCGCTTCTTTAGATCTTATATTATCTAAGTTTATTGCAGATGGCACTTTTTTTTTCTCACATTTAGATTTAACTAATAAAGAGTCAAAGATATCTTCTAAACAATCAGAAAGTCTAATTGTTTGAGAAGAAAAAATCAAATTTGTTTTGTGGTTGGTTAGTATGTTTGTGGATGGGTAAAAAACACCTGTTTTAATATATTCAATAATTTGGTCAGTAAGTTTTGGATTTTCACTAAACCTTTGTTTTAAATTAAAAGGATTATCAAAACCTGTTTCTAAATTTAAAAAAGAAACGAACATTTTTTCTTTAATTATGTGTTGTGTTTGCGTGTCTTTTTTTTTATGTCTTGTAACGTATATTTCGTGTAGGTTTTTATTTTTTTCTAATAGTATTTCTTTAATATATTCTTCTAGTTCTTCTTTAGATAAAGAAGCTTGTTTTTTTTGCTCAATTTTTTCAAAAACACTTTTTGATATTTTTTCACAAAGTTCTATATTTGGTTCTCCTATCAAATAAGTTAATTCAAACAAACTAATAGTTAGTTTTTCTAATGAGAAAGACTCTACATTATTATTTTTATCTGTAATTGTTATATTTGCCATGTTATTACCTTTTTATCTTAAAATATATTCTTTATTTTCTGCATCTAAAAGAGAATAGATGGTTTTATTATTTAGTTCTTTTAAAGTGTTTTTGTTCACGAAATCTTGGACAAATATTTTTTCTCCATCAACATAATTTAAAAGAACATCAAATTCTTCTTTTGTAAGTTCTGGATGTGTGGTGATTCTAAATTCTCTTGAAAGATTTGAGGATTTTATAATTTCTATACTTTCTTGTATATTTTCGACTGGCACTTTTGTAAAACAAGAATATTTTTCAAAAGTTTGTTTAATATCCATTGCAACATAATCTATTAATTTTTTGTTTATTAGATTTTTAATAAGTTCTGGATTAGATCCGTTTGTATCTAGTTTAACTAAGTAGTCTTTTTCTTTTATTTTTTTAATAAAGTCTACGAGTTCTTGATTGTGTATGGTTGGTTCTCCACCAGTAACGACTACGCCGTCTATCATTTTTTTTCTTTTATCTAAAAATTCAAATATTTCTTTTTCTGGAATTGTTGGTTGTTTTTCAATTTCTTCTGGCAAAACTAGTTGTTTGTTGTAACAATAACCACATCTAAAATTACAGCCTTTTAAAAAAACAATACAGCTGATTTTTTTAGGATAGTCTATAACACTAAATTTTTGAAAACCACCAATCTCCATAATAATCCAATTTTAAGATTATGCTACTTTAAACACTTTTCTATCTTTAAATTCTTCTTGTTTTCCATAATTCCAAGAACTAGTTGGTCTTATATAACCCACAACTCTTGAATATACTTGACATTTTGTTCTTTTTGTTTCTATTTTTTCTTCCATTAAATCACCTTTTATTTTCTATTTCACAATCACATTTTGGACAATATTCATGTTCTCCAAAAAGATAACCGTGTACTGGACAAATACTAAAAGTTGGTGTGATTGTAAAGTAGGGTATTTGATAATTTTCTGCAACTCTTTGTATTAGTTTTTTTATAGCTTCTGCATCTGGTTTTTTTTCTCCAATAAATATGTGTAATACTGTTCCGCCTGTATATTTTATTTGAAGATCGTCTTGATTATCTAAAACTTCAAAAACATCGTCTGTATAGTCTACAGGTACTTGTGTTGAATTGGTATAGTAAGGATGTGCTTTTTTGTTTTGATATGCTTCTTCGTTTGCAACTTTTATATATGGATATTGTTTTTTATCATTTATTGCAAACCTATATGTCGTTCCTTCTCCTGGTGTTGCTTCTAGGTTGTATAGGTTTCCTGTTTCTTTTTGATATTCTTCTAGTTTTGTTCTTATAAAGTCCATTACTTTTAATGCAAAGTTTTTTCCTTCTTTTGTTGTAATGGTCGTGTTTAAAAAATTAATTAAAGACTCGTTCATTCCCAAAATCCCAATTGTGGAAAAATGATTTTTCCAGTATTTTCCAAAGTTTTTTTTAATAAAGCCAAGATTATGTTTTGAATAAGGATATAAACCAAAGTCTGTAAATCTTTCAAGTACTTTTCTTTTTATTTCTAAGGATGTTTTAGATATTTCTAATAATTCTTCTAATCTTGCAAAATATTCTTCTTCTGTTTTTGATAAACATCCAATTTGAGGAAGATTTATGGTTACAACACCAATAGATCCTGTTAGTGGGTTTGCTCCAAACAAACCCCCTCCTCTTTTTTGAAGTTCTTTATTATCTAATCTCAATCTACAACACATACTTCTTGCATCTTCTGGACGCAAATCAGAGTTTACAAAGTTTGCAAATGTTGGTATTCCAAATTTAATGGTTACTTCTAATATTTTTTCTGCAATCTTAGTATTCCAATCAAAGTCTTTAGTTATGTTTATTGTAGGAATTGGAAAAGAAAACAGATTTCCTGCGCCATCTCCTTCTAAAAAAACTTCTAACAACAATTCGTTAAAAAGATCTACTTCTTTTTGAAATTCTCCATATGTTTTTTCTTGTGGTTTTCCGCCAATTATAACTGGCTGGTCTTTTAGGGTTGAAGGTATTGTTAAATCTAAAGTAATGTTGCTAAACGGACACTGAAAGCCAACTCTTGTTGGTATATTCATATTATAAAAAAAACATTCTATTTGTTTTTTTGCTTCTTTTCTTGAAAGTTTGTTGTAATAAATAAAAGGTGCTAAAAGTGTATCAAAGTTACTAAAGGCTTGTGCTCCTGCTGCTTCGCCTTGTAAAGTGTATATAAAATTAGTTATTTGAAGAAGAGCAGTTGTGAAATATTTTGGTGGTGAACAAACAATCTTGCCTGGCGCGCCTCTAAAGCCTTTTAATAATAAATCTTGTAAATCCCAACCAACACAATATGGCCCTAAAGTAGATAGATCATGAATGTGTATTTTTGTTTTTTCGTGTGCTTCTTTTATTTCTGGTGGGTATATTTTTCTTAACCAGTAATCTGAAACAATTTTATTTGATAAATAATTGTTTAGTCCTTGTAAAGAAAAATCCATGTTACTGTTTTCTTTTACTTTCCAGTCTGATGATGTTATGTACCCATCAACAACAGAAACACTATCTAATAATTTTGAAAAGTTTCTTAGTTCTTCGTGTTGTTTTCTATATATAACGTATGCTTTTACTAGTTTTGTTAGGCCTTCTTTTATTAAAATATCTTCTATAACATCTTGTATATTTTCTACGTTAGGGGTTATGTTTCTTTTAAAGTATTTTTTATTAATTTCTGCATCTATTTTTTGGGTCAATTTTTCTGCAATGGTTATGTCTGGGTTGTTTGTTGCGTTTAGTGCTTTAATTAATGCTAGTTTAATTTTATAAATATTGTATTGTTTTTTTATGTTGTTTCTGTTAAACACGCATTTATTATTTATGTTTTTAATAGTCACCACGTTTTAAAATTAGTTTTTTTATATGTTACTAAATAGTAGATTAATCATTTTAAAAAGGTATTTGTTATAAAACAAAATAATTTTTAAACAATATATTTGGTTTATGAAAAAACCTATTTTTTAGTGTTTTTTTGTTATGTATACTTAATTTATTAAAAATATCCAAAAATTAAGGATTGTTGCAAAAAACAACCACAATAGATAGGGAACTAACAAATATGCTGCTGTTTTTTTAATTTTATAAAAGTTAATAATGGTTAATATCACTAAAACATTTAAAACCAAAATACAAAACAGCCCAAATAACGGTGATTGTAAGGTAAAAAAGAAAAATGACCAAGAAATATTAAAAATTAATTGTGTAAAAAATAAAAGTGTGCTTTTTATTTTTTGTTGTGTTTTTGGTTGTAGCCATATTAGATATTATAGAGAAACACCCATTAATATAAACAAAAGAGTCCAAGCAATAGGAAACGCAAGGTTAGGTGGGGTAATTGGTGGTTTGTTTAAAAAATCGTACCAAGAACCTAGGCTTGTTTGTGTAAATTGCGAACCAATAGTTCCTGCACTTAATGAAACTATAATAGATATTATTAGTTTAAATATATTTTTCATATGTTCACCAAAATAATTTATGTTGATTTTGTTTTTTTGTAAATAATTTATTAGTTAGTTATTAAAAAGACACAAATATATTTTAAACAAACATATTAAAAACACTTTTATTTTCATTTTTATTCTTAAACAATATAATTATAAACTTTAAAAACAATAATAATAGTGATGATTGAAGAAAATAAAGATTTGATTTTAGAGGATAATAAAAAAATTATTGAAGATTTTAATGATCATTTAAATATTCAAGGATATAGTGAAAAAACAATTGAAATTTATAAATTATATTTAACTCTTTTTTCTAAATATGTTAATAAAAATCTTAAACAAATAACTAATAAAGATATTATTGGTTATTTATCGTACATGAAAAAAGAAAAAAATATAAATAACACGTCTTTGTCTTTAATTTTGTCTTGTATAAAACATTTTTATAAAGAATTTTTAAAAAATAATTTAATAATTGATGTTAAACTTCCTAGAAAATCTAAAAAAATACCAACAGTATTAACTACAAAAGAAATAAAAGAACTTATTGAGGCTACAAAAAAATTTAGAAATAAATTGATAATTAAGTTTATTTTTTCTACAGGTGTTAGAGTGTCTGAGTGTGTAAATGCAAAAATAAGAGATCTTAATTTTGATGAACTTACTGGACGAGTGGTTAGTGGAAAAGGAAATAAAGATCGTTTGATTATATTATCTAAAAATTGGATTGATGATTATAAAAAATATTTAGAAAATAGAAATAAAAAAATAAATTCAGAGTATTTGTTTTGTAATAACAAAGGAGAACAGTTATCTGTAGATACTATTCAAAAATTCTTAAAAGTATCTGCTCAAGAAGCAAATCTTGATAAAAATATAAGTCCGCACACTTTAAGACATTCTTTTGCAACAAGTCTTTTAGAGGATGATATTAATATAAGATATATACAACAATTATTAGGTCATTCAAACCTAAATACAACACAAATATATACTAAAGTTAATACTAATAAACTAAAAACTATTAAAAATCCATTAGATAACATGTAAAAACACAGAGACCCCACACTTCGTGTATTAAATTGAAAAAAACTAAACTTTGTTTAAAAATAGAAAACAAAGATTTTCTTAAAATAATATTTAGATACAAAAAAGAAAACATTTATAAACACTTTGTATGATGTTTTCTATATAATGAAGTAATTTTTATTATATTTATATTTTGGAGGATGAAAAATATGGCAACAAGATTATCAAAATTGTTTGGAATGGATATATACGAAACAAACGCAACATATAGAGGAAAAGTTTATGATTTAGTAGTTAATTTAGAACAAGGAATAATAGAAACAATAACTACACAACCACTAAAAGTAAACTCAAAACAAGAAGCTAAAAAAATAATAACAGAACATAGTATACCTTATAAAAAAGTAATATCTGCAGATGATATTATTCTTATAAATTCAGGAAACGTACCAGTACAAAATAAAATTCCTAAACAAGAAGAAATGATGAATGAAACAAATGATACAGAATCAAAGATAAGAAAGAAATATATAGGTTATAAAAGTAAATATTCAAGATCTAGATAAAGATTATATGTTTTATTCTTTTTTTTATTATATATATATATATATATAAATATATTTATATTATTAATTATACATAACTACTTTTATAATTATATAAAAATTAATACAAGAAGTACGGGGTGTGTGAGATTTTGGAAAAACTATTATGTAAATATATTACGTATAAATTTATTTTTAATAATAATATAAATAAGTCATCTTATACTTATCAAAAACTATTTAGATCAATTTATGGTTATAATCAATCAATTTATAAAAGAAATTCTAAAAAATATATATATTTTAGAGAAGGTGTTATTTCTTCTATTCCTTATATAAAATCTGGTAAAAATTCTGTTATTTTACCTATAGATTATGAACATAAACTAATAGATTATTTTAATACCGGTAATAACCCAGCACATAAGTGGAAAATAAAAGGTGATTGGGATGTTAGTTATGCTATTAATGATATTCATATAGATTTATTTAATATATCTGTAGCTATGGAAAAATTTATTAGAAATTATAAAATTTTTTCTAATGATTTTAAAAGTTATAATTATATAGAATTTGAATTGAAAAAATTTTTTGAAAGTAATTTAAATAATTACCAATATAAAGAATATTTAATATCTAATTTAAAATATTTATTTGATTTTGAATGGATTTATAAATCTATAAATTATTCTGAACATATAAAAAACATTTATAATAAATATTTATTATTAAAAGAAAATTCTTCTGAATAATTTATTCTATAATGATTATTTTTTTCTTCCAAGATCTTTTTTTCCCTGTATTATTTACTTTTATTAAATTTATGTCTGTTAGTGTTTTTAAGTATGGGTACAGACTTTTTTCGTTTTTATATTCTATGTTGTATTCTAATTTTATTCTTTGTTTTATTTCGTTCATATCAACCCATTGATCTGAAGGAATTACTTTAATAAGATGTTCTGCTTGTGTGTTTTCTTTTATTTTTAGGATATCCCAAATTGTATTTATTTCGTTTTCTAGTTTTATTACGTTATGTATTTTTGGTTTTTCGTGTTCGTATTGGTTAATCATTTTTTCTTTATTTTGTTGTTCTAATAATTGACCATTGCTAGTTAAATTTGTTATTTCTTCTGCATAGTTTTTTTCATTTTTTTGTTCGTTATTTATTATATTGTCTTTATTATTTTCTTTGTTTATTTGTTCATTATTTACTGTGTTGTTTTGATCATTTTCTAGATTTGTTTTTTTTTGAGTTTCAATATTTTGTGTTTTTGTTATGTTATTTTGTGTTTCTGGTTTTTTTTCTTCTGTTTCATTAATTGTGTATTTTTGCAATTTTTTAACTATATAAGTTATACTTTTTTTAAATATACTTGTCATAAACATCTTTTTTTTATTATATAAATATTGTAATTACCATAGTTATTTTAAATAGAATGGTAATTATTGTAGTTATTTTATTGTTTTTGTTGTAATTACCATAAAAACGAAGCGCACGCGTTATGTATA
>PWLL01000058.1 GCA_003559395.1 Candidatus Iainarchaeum sp.
CCATTTTGGTGGCGCTGGCCGTGCTGGCGCTCATCACCGGCAAGGTCTGACTCACGGCCGTAGAGACCTGTTCTGATGTGGTAAAGCCACCAAAGGTGCCAACCACCTCGTCCATGCTGGCATCCCCCGTGGTTTCGTCATCGGCGAATTGCTGAATCAACTCGTCGAAGGCGGCCGCTGCGCCGTCGGCGGAACGGTTGCCACTGGCGCTGACATCATCGGCCACAGAGGTGTCCCCGGGAGCGAGTACCAGATCAATGGCATCCTCAGACTTTTCCGCACTGAAGTTGAAAAGGCGGGAATTATCCGTCACCGCAAAGGTGCCGTCGGAGTCCAGTGTCTCGGCCGTCAGCACAGATTCAAAGCGGCTGGAGAGGGTGCTCTGTTCTTTGACATCCACATGCAGTTTCGCATCGCTGGCCAGTGTGGCCGTGCCGTCCACATCCAGCTGGCCAAAGGTGCTGTCGCCCTCGATCCCCACGGCCAGCGTGCCCGTTTCCTCCAGAGTGAAGTCACCGTCAATGGTGCCCTCGTTGCCGGCATCGATGCGCACCTGGCCTTCGCTGCTGACATCGCCGGTTACCGTACTGCCGTTGAAGCTCAGGCTGCCGGTATCGTCAATGTCCAGCGCCTCCGTGTCCGCCAGGTCCAGTGTGGCATCCTGCAGGTGCATGGTGCCCTCAACGGTAAAGGTATCGGCGTCAAACCTGGTGGTTTCTTCAATGGTGAAGGAGGCATCCTCGGCGACTGTGATGGTCGCATCAGGCGCATCAACCGCAGTTGAACCTGCATTGATAAACTCGTCGGTGTTGTCGCCCTCTATGATGATGGAATCAATGTCGCCGCTTACGGCAGCATAGTTGGGGTCGTCGTTCTTGATGGTGCCTGAATTGATAAGGGTCTCAATGTCTCCATAAACACCTACGGTGGAGCCCTCAATGGTGCCTGAGTTCTCGAGGCTCCCAATGTCCCCGCTAACGGCTATGTCACTGCCCTTAATTGTGCCCGAGTTCTCGAGAGTTTCTATGGTGGCGCCATAACCAGCTGATGAGTAGACGCCAGTGCCGGTGCCTTTAATGGTGCCAGAGTTTTCCAGGGTCCCAATGTCCCCGCGAACGCCTTCCTCGCCCTCAATAGTGCCTGAGTTGTTGAGGGTTTCGATGGTGGCATCGACAGCTGTTGAGGAGCTGCTGGGGTAGGAGTCGCTGTAGCTCCTGATGGTGCCCGAGTTATGGAGGGTCTCGATGTTCCCGTTAACAGCTGATGAGTAGTTATCGGTGGACTCAATGGTGCCAGAGTTCTCGAGGGTCTCGATGTCCCCATCAATAGCTGATGAGTTGCCACCGGTGGACTTAATGATGTACGAGTTCTCGAGGGTTTCAATATTCCCGTAAACAGCTGGCGAGTTGTAACCGGTGGACTCAATGGTGCCAGAGTTCTCGAGGGTTCCAATGTCCCCGTCAACGCCTGCGCTCCCCTCAATAGTGCCGGAGTTATTGAGGGTTTCAATGGTGGCATTGATAGCTGTTGAGCCGCTGTAGGCGTCGTCGTAGCCCCTAATCTTGCCGGAGTTCTCGAAGGTTCCAATGTCCCCATTCACAGCTGATGAGTTGTAATCGGTGGACTCAATGGTGCCAGAGTTCTCGAGGGTCTCAATGGTGGCATTGACGGCTGCTGAGGAGCCGAGGGAGCTGGCATCGGAGCTCCTAATGGTGCCGGAGTTCCCGAGGGTCCCAATGTCCCCGCGAACGCCTTCTTCGCCTTCAATAGTGCCGGAGTTATTGAGGGTCTCAATAGTGGCATCAATGGCTGCTTGGTCGCCGGTGGTGGAGGTCGCGCTGTCGCTCCTAATGGTGCCGGAGTTCTCGAGGGTCCCAATGTCCCCGCGAACGCCTTCGTCGCCCTCAATAGTGCCGGAGTTGTTGAGGGTTTCAATGGTGGCATCGATGGCTGCTGGGAAGCCGGTGGTGGTAGTCGTGCTGTTGCTCCTAATGGTACCGGAGTTCTCGAGGATCCCAATGTTCCCATTCACAGCTGATGAGTAGTTATCGGTGGACTCAATGGTACCCGAGTTCTCGACGGTCTCAATGTCCCCGTCAACGCCTGTGTCGCCTTCAATAGTGCCGGAGTTATTAAGGGTTTCAATGGTGGCATCGACAGCTGTGGAGGTGCCCCCGGGTAAGTAGGCGACGTCGAAGCTCCTGATGGTGCCTGAGTTGTCGAGGGTTACCATTTCCCCCCTAACGCTTCCGTCCTCAGAATCGACGACGCCGTCACCTTCCACAAGCAGTGACTGCTCTTCCTGTAAATCGCAGGTCGCGGTTACCGTGGTGCCGTCAGCCACCGTAATAAGATCGTTATCGTCGGGGGCTGGGCAGTCGACAGCGTGGGCGCTGTCTGGAGCCAGGAGCGTTACCCCTGCACCCAGCAGACCCGTCATTACCACGGTTTTACCGGAGGAGCGTCGCGAGTTGTTCTTCGCCAATTCGTGGGCCACTACGTTGCAGCGCTTGGCTGCATTCCATACTACTTTGTAAATTCGATTCATGGTTATTTTCGGCGCTTGGCAATAACTTAAGGTCGCTTGGTAATCTGCAGGGACGTGAAAATCACATAACCATCAACAGGCGTCACGTCTAGCATAACAATGAATATTGTTAAAAATTTGAGCCTGGCCGCACAAATTCAGGATGCGGGCTCTTCCGGCGGAAAGGTAATAACGCCAGCCGCTTCCGCCGACGTCGGTGCAAGGCTCATGGGCCAGACCAGGTCGGGCATTGCGGCAACATCGTAGATCTCACTGACAGCACCATCGATGCGCAGCCAGTCCACGCAGGTGGCAGTCTGCAGATCAATAATCTGTACACCGCACCAGGGCTCCGAATCGGCATCCTGCAGGCGTTGATCCAGTGCCAGACCCTCAAAGCGTTTGTGTCGGGGTTTGGAGAGGCCGACCATGGCGAAGCGACCACAGAAGGCAAGCCCACGCAAAAAGCCGGGGCAGAAGACCCGTGGCTGGAATTCACCCATGCCCTCTTCGAATCGGGTGACGACACCCAACTCGCCGGTGCCGGCATTCAGGATCCAGAGTTCGCCGTTGTGCAGTCGCGGGGAGTGGGGCATAGACAGTCCTTCGCAAATGACGCGGTTGGACTGCACTTCGATGACGACGCCCCCATTGCTGCGACGATCACGCCAGCCGTCAATGGTATCGGAGCGGCTCACGGCGGTGACATAGGCCGGGGTGTGGCCATCCATGGCGAGGCCGTTGAGGTGGCAGCGGTCTTCATTGACCAGCGCTGAGATAAATTCGGGTCGCCAGATTGGTTCGAAGCTGTGGCGGGACGATACGGTGGCGAGACAATTGAAGCGGGTATTCACAAATACCGGCTTACCCTGCTCATTCACACCCACGTCATGGGCATCCAGTTGACCGGTAGTATAGCTGGTGCGCGCCACGAAGCAGCCGTCGTATTTTCCCTTGTATCGCTGGTTGGGCTCCAGCACATTGACCAGCTGCATGATGTGCGCGTGGGTGCCCAGGATCAGCCCATGCTCAGGGGAGTAATGCAGCCCCATGGGCTTTGGGAATGCTGACTGGTAGATCTGTAATCCCCCCTGGGGATTGCGGCCAAGCATGTACAGCAGGCCGGATTGATAGGAGGAAAATGCCAAAGAAATATTCAGGCTGGCAAGGCGTGATGAGAGCCCACTGGAGAAGGAAAATTCTACTCTAGCGCCAGCGGCCTGAGCAGCATTCTGATTCGTTGGTTTCTGTGAATCAGACTCAGCCTGCCTCTGGTCCTGCGCCATTATTGTTCTCCTCTTTGATGTGACCCTTACTGTATGTCTGGGACCCATCGTTCAGTTTGCCATGAGTTGGCGTCCTGCCCGGATCTTTGCTGTTACTGGAGAAAAAGTGCCCCAAAAATGGATGGTTATGAGCCTAATCCCTGGGTAGCGATTGCGCAAGGCAGGTAGCAGTCTGGCTCAAATGACCTAGTGGGAACACTGAATGTTTTAATAGACATCGCAGAGCGGAATAAAATGGACACCCACTTGAGCCTTAATAGACATAGCAGAGCGGAATAAAATGGAGACACCCACTTGAGCCCTTGAGCGGATGGAGTGGGTGTCCATGGAAGCCGTAGCCCAACAAAGCGTTAACCACTACATTATTGGCAAAACGAGGATCCTGATGATTCAGCGAGTACTGTTTGTTGTGTGTTTTTTATTGATGACAACCACGGCGCAAGCCAGTGGTGGCGAATTCACGGTGCATTCAGAGGGAGCGTTGAGGTCAGTTCATCATGGGGACTTCTCAGGGCAGGTGCCTCTCGCCCAATTCTCGGGGAGAGACAATATCTTTGCAGTGGGTCCGGTAGCTGGGCTGGATGGTGAAGTAACCGCTATCGACGGTGAGTTCCATATCGCTCGGGTGAGAGATGGGGAGATAAAAACTGATGCGGACCTTTCTTCCGAGGCAGCGTTTCTCGTATGGGCAGAAGTGAATGGATGGCAGCCTTCCATCCCCCTTGGAGAGAATGTGCGGAACCATTCTCAGCTGGAGAAAGTGGTTGAGGAACTGGCCACGGAAGCGGGTGCGGATACTACGAAGCCATTTCCGTTTCTGATCGAAGGTGCCATTGAATCAGTCGAGTATCACATACTGGCACCCCCTGAGCATGGTGGTGGTGCGGATCATAAAGAGAGCGCAGTCAACATCAAAGCAACAGACGTTGACGCCAGAATCATTGGTTTCTTTTCAAGGAACCATGAGGGTGTGTTCACGCACAGGGGAAGTTATGCGCATCTTCATCTTGTTGAAGATGGTGGTAAGTCGGGGCATGTTGATGACCTGTCAGTCAGCGCGGACACCCATATCCGCTTTCCTGAATAATAGTCTGCCC
>PWLL01000043.1 GCA_003559395.1 Candidatus Iainarchaeum sp.
ATGAACAAACACCACAACCTTTTCCAAAAGTAAATATAATACCTAACTATTTTTCTGGACATTATCCAAGATTATCTTTAGATATTTCTTTAGCTTCACACCCTTCTTCAGATATTTATTATACAACTAATGGAACTAATCCTAATTGTTCAGGTACTGGTACATTATATACAGAACCAATAACTATAACTACTGGGGAAACAACAATAAAAGCAGTTGGTTGTCAAACAAACTATGATCCTTTTGTACATTCTTTTGATTATATTCTTCCAGAAGCAATTATTATTATGACTTTAGAAGATTTAAATAATATGAGAAATAATTTAAATATGGTTTATTTTCTTGGAGCAGATATTGATTTAGATGTTTATTCATATAATCAAGGAGAAGGCTGGTTACCAATTGGTGATAATTCTAATAGATTTACTGGCATTTTTGATGGCCAAGGGTACATAATAAGTAATCTTTATATTAATATGCCATCAACAGATAATATAGGGTTATTTGGATATACAGATAAAGCTATTATAAATAATGTAGCTTTAGTAGACGTAAATGTTTCTGGAAGACGATATACAGGAGGACTAGTTGGTTTTAATAGAGAATCTACAGTTTCTAACAGTTATTCTACTGGTTATGTTTATGGAAGTAGCTCTACTGTTGGAGGATTAGTTAGTTATAATGTTCTTTTTTCTACAGTTTCTAACAGTTATTCTACGTGCTATGTTTCTGGTAGTAGTGATCGGGTTGGAGGACTGGTTGGATGGAATCGAAGTGATTCTACAATTTCTAACAGTTTTTCTACAGGTTCTGTTTCTGGAAATGATGATGTTGGAGGATTAGTTGGTCGTAATCAACATTATTCTATAATTTCTAACAGTTATTCTACTGGAGATGTTTCTGGAAATAGTCGTGTTGGAGGATTAGTTGGTTATGATTTAAGTGCTACAATTTCTAATAGTTATTCTACTGGTGGTGTTTCTGGTAATACTAATGTTGGTGGATTAATTGGAAGGATTTGGAGCTCTGTAGTTTCTAATAGTTACTGGGACACAGAAACTTCTGGACAATCAATTAGTGCAATGGGTACAGGAAAAAGTACAGCAGATATGAAAAAACAAGCAACTTTTACAAACTGGAACTTCACAAACATTTGGAACATTACAGAAGATATAACCTACCCTTATCTACAAGAAAACACACAAGATCCTTTGCCACAATAACTATTACGTTTCACTGGCCACTGGCCACCACCCCTTACGAAAACAACTAAGTTTTTTCTACACTTATAATATATATGACCACTTAAAAAATATCAACCAATTTATTAACATTTTGTTTCACTAATATATTATATAAACAAAAAAATAAGATTTATTATGAACTTAACCGCAGAACAAATTTATATGATTATAAAAGAAAAATCAAATCTTTCTGATGAAGAAATAAATCAAGAAAGAGAAAACATAAAAGCAAAATATCAAGGGCTACTAAGTGAAGTTGGAGCCAATATAATGCTTGCAAAAAAACTAAACGTTCCACTTGAGACTAAACAAAAAACATCAAAAGAAGTAATTATTAAAGAAATAACGCCTTCTTTAGATTCTGTTTCCTTATATGCTAGAATAAAAAACATACCAGCAAAAAAAACCTTTAAAGCCAAAGACGGATCACAAGGAAAAATGCAAGCTTTGTTTGTTTTTGATGATACTGGTTCTATAAAACTAACCTTATGGCACGATCAAACAAAACTAATAACAGAACAAGATCTTAAAAAGAACGATATAATATATATAAAAGACGCTTTTGTAAACGAATATAATAACAAAACAGAACTTTCCTTAAGACAAGGAGGAGAAATAATAAAAGACCCAACTAACCCTCCAACAATAAAACAAATAGAAGAAGAAACAAAATTACTTTCAGAAATAGAAAGCGCATCTGATAAACCAATCTCTACTTTTGGAAGAATAATAAACATCTATCCAAAGAAAGTGTTTG
This sequence comes from Candidatus Iainarchaeum sp., assembly GCA_003559395.1. Classification (GTDB taxonomy): domain Archaea; phylum Iainarchaeota; class Iainarchaeia; order Iainarchaeales; family CSSED10-239; genus CSSED10-239. The sequence continues at coordinate 2,002 of PWLL01000043.1, forward strand.
AATCCAAAGACGGAAGAGAAAGAAGTGTTTTAAACTTTATGATCAGTGATGGTTCAAAAACACTTAAAGTTGCAGCATGGTCTCCATATTCAGATGTTATTGAAGAAGACTACTCAATTGGAGATATTATCTTTATCTCAGACGCGCTTGTAAAAGATGGGCTATATGATATAGAACTTCATCTTAACTGGTATTCCTCTTTAAGAAAAAACCCTAAACTTGATATTAAAATCCCAGAACTTTCAGAACTTCTTGAAAACGAATATGAAGATGGAAAAATAGAAAACCTAGAAGATGGAAAAAGCTACAAACTAAAAGGCGTGATTGTTACAATTAACAGAAACGCACTTGTTTTTTATAAATGCCCAGACTGTAACACAAAAGTGCACAATCTAGGAGAAGATTTTATTTGTGAAACCTGTAACAAAGCAGTAGAACCAATAACAAATGTTTTTGGAAGTATTGAGATTGATGATGCAACAGGTATAACTAAAGCAACTATGTTTGGAAACGTTGTTGAAAAGTTCTTTAACATAAACAAAGAAGATTATAAAAAAGGCATTTCAGAAGACGACAAAGAAGAATTGTTCAGTTATCTAGAAGATCAGTTATTAGGAAAAAAAGTAGTTGTTTGTGGAAGAGTAAAACTAAACGATTTTTCAGGTAATCTTGAGATGATGGTTGACACAATAGAGCAAGAAAAAGAATAGCTTGGGTTTGTTTGATTTCCAAACCAAATAGTTATATATTACATTATTAACAACAAATATATTATACAAAAAAACTTATTCTCTTGTGGACCAGAAAAATAGATTACATGTTTATAAATAAGGCTTTGAGGTAAACCATGGTTCAAGAATCATTTGAAGAAGATTTTCTTTCAGAATCAAAAAACATAGTAGTTGATGAATATATCGAACAACTACAAGACTTTTTTGAAACTATTTACAAAAAAGAGATAGAACATCTTGCATACAACTATCCAGATATAAAAAGTCTAGAAGTAGACTATAAAGATCTAGAAAACTACGATCTTTCATTAGCAGAAACCCTTCTAGAAACACCACAACTAGTTTTTGAAGCAGCAGAGATTGCTATACAAAAGATTGATGTTGGTGTGTTGGATGCAGAAATTGAATTTAAACCACACATTCGTTTTTTTAATCTTCCAGAGGAACACAATATATCCATAAGAGATATTGGCGCAGAACATCTTAACAAACTTGTTTCTGTTGAAGGAGTTATACGAGTAATAACAGAACGTTTAGAAAAACTTGTTGTTGCAAAATTTGTTTGTAGAAAATGTTCCAAAATATATAATCTTCCTCAAAAATCACAAGTCTTATCAAAACCTGTTGTGTGTGAGTGTAAGAGCAGAGAGTTTGATATTGATCTTGAACAAAGTAAATTTATAGACTATCAAAAAATACAAGTGCAAGAGCCACTAGAAAATATAAAAGGCTCACAACAAGCAAGCAACCTTGATATTTATTTGTCAGATGATATTGTTAATAAATGTGTTGCAGGAGAAAAGATTGTCATAACAGGCACCCTAAAGCTAAAACAACCAAAAGGAGAAAGCAACATCTATCCTAAATACCTAGTCGCATATCATCTAGAAAAAACAGACCAAGAATATGAGGAGCTTAAGATAACAGAAGAAGAAGTGCGAGAAATAAAACAACTTGCAAAAAAAGAAGATATCTATAAGATGTTGTCCTCCTCAATTGCCCCTAACATCTATGGTCACGAAATTGTTAAAGAAGCAATCAGCTTACAAATGTTTAGTGGTGTGAAAAAAAAAGTAGGACCACAAGATCTAAGAGGAAACATCCATATTCTTTTGGTAGGTGACCCATCTACAGGAAAATCACAGCTTCTAAAATATGCAGACAGCCTAGCTCCAAAAAGTATCTACGTTGCAGGAAAAACTGCATCTGGTGCAGGACTTACTGTTTCTGCTGTAAAAGATGAGTTTGGAGAAGGAGGATGGTCACTAAAAGCAGGAGCCGTTATCTTGGCAAGTGGAGGGCTTGCTATGATTGACGAGTTTGATAAGATGGCAACTGAAGATAGAAGTGCTTTACATGAAGCCATGGCACAAGGAACTGTTTCTGTATCTAAGGCTGGCCTTTATTCTAAATTTAAATCGGATACATCCATCTTAGCTGCCGCAAACCCTAAATTTAACAGATTTGATCCTTACAAGTCTGCTTTAGAACAAATTGATCTACCCTTTTCTTTATTATCTAGATTTGATTTATATTTTGTTATTAAAGATATGTTAAACAAAGAGCTAGATGAAGAAATTGCAACCCATATCCTAAAAACACACGAAGCAGCAGAAAAATTTGCAAGAAACGCAAACAAAAAAACAATCTCTAAAAAAGATTTTGAAGATATAGAAAAAATAATTACACCTCAGATTTCTTTAGAGATTTTTAAAAAATTTGTAGCGTATGCAAGACAAAACATAAAACCTGTTTTAACAAAAGAATCATCTCAGATAATCTTAGACTATTATACACAACTAAGAGATATTGGTAGAAAATCAGGAAGCTACTCAGCAACACCAAGACAACTAGAAGGACTGATAAGGTTATCAGAAGCAAGTGCAAGAGTAAAACTAAAACAAACAATTGATATTGAAGATACAAACAGAGCTATAAAAATATTTAAGACCTCACTTGAACAAACTGCAATTGATAAAGAAACAGGCGCTATAGACATAGACATCATAAGCACAGGACAAAGTTCTAGTGAAAGAAACCAATTAAAAAAACTATTATCATTAGTAAAAGATCTTACACAAGAAGACTCACAAGGAATTACATTTAACGAACTATCAGAGATTCTTGAAAAAGAAGGTCTTACAAAAGAAAAACTTGCAAGCTTTATTAAGAAGCTAAAGAGTGCTGGAGAGCTTTATGAACCAAAAGCTGGACACTATAAAGTTGTTTCTCCAGATTTTCAATAGATAAAAGATAAGGACGAAATATCATGAACAGAAAAGAAATCATTTTTTTTATAATATTTTTTATATTAATACAGGTGTTAGGTTTATTTACTGCGCACTATTATATTGCCTTAGGCATGAACGTAGGCGTAGTTACTAAAGACCCAAACAGTTTGTTAAACGCTTTGTTTATTATTAGTTATATTATTTTACTAACAATAGGCATACTAGTTTTAAAAAAGTTTTTTAAAAAAGGAAGATATTTGTATGTGTTTGAGTATCTTGCTTTGTTTGCCGGAACTTCAATTGTGTTTATGGTTTTTTTACCTGAGATGTTGGCTTATTTTCTTGCACTTTATTTGTTGTTTATTAAAACCATCTATACAAATTACAAAAAAACATCCATTTGGATAAACAATTTTCTTTTAGCAATAGCGATTGCTGGAGCAGGAACTATGTTAGGCATAAGTTTAGGGGTAATTTCTGTTATGTTTTTTATTCTTTTGTTAGCTATCTATGACATAATTGCTGTATTTTATACAAAACACATGGTAAGTCTAGCAAAAATAATTACACAAAAAAAACTTGCGTTTTTGTTTGTTATTCCTACAAAGAAAAAAGAACTAAGACTTGGTGGAGGCGATATTGCGATTCCTATGATGGTGTCTGCAAGTCTTTTTAATATTCTCATACCTAAACATTCTCTTTCTTTAGTAATGTTACCTATTGTTGGTATTTGGATATCTTCAATCTTGGGATTGTTATTAACCTTCTATATCTTAGATACAAAAAAAGCAAAAGCACTTCCTGCGTTACCAATTCAGGTTTTTTTAATGTTAATTATTTTAGTTATTACTTTTTTTAGAATGGTTTAGAAAAACTATCTAGCAGAAACAAGTTCACAAGAAAAACTAATCTCAACAAGGTGTTTGTGGCCATGACATCTGTTTCTGTTGGCGTCATCAATTAATGCTACTCTTGGAGTGTGTACGACATCACAACCCCAGTTAGGAACTATATTGTCATCAAGACAAGGGCCTTCAGAATCCATTCTATCAAACTTTCTTACTTCTTGACATAAGGAAATACATTTTTCTATGGCTTCTTCTTTATATTCAAGATATGGGCTTTCTTTAATAATATAGACTCTTATAATTATTGCAAGAACAATCAGCACTAAAACAACTACGCTACTAACGAGGATGTTTTTTTTCTTTTTTTTCTTTTTCATGTTTTTCTTGTTTTTTGTTATATATAGTATATCATATGGTTTTTAATAGTTTTGTATCTAATGTTTATTAGCATTTTTCAAAAAAATATAAAATTGTGAAAAAAATGATTAAAAAATATGACTATGATAGTTTGGCAAAATACTATTATGCTCTAGAAGAAGATAAACAAGACGATTTTATAAAAAACCGTTTTCTAGAAAATATTTTTAAAAAATACAAAACAAAAAAGGTGTTTGATGTAAGTTGTGGAACAGGCGTGCAAACAATATATCTACACAAAAAAGGCTACGATGTAAAAGCAAGTGATCTTAGTGAAGGCATGTTAAAGATTGCAAGAAAAAGAGCAAAAGAAGAAAACTTAAAAATAAATTTTAAAAAAGCAGATATGACGGAAGTAAAACATGGAAAAGCAGACGCAGTCGTTAGTATATTTAACGCAATTGGACACTTAAGTCAAAAACAATTTATAAAGATGATCAAAAACATGCGTGATAATCTTAAGGATAACGGCTTGTTTGTTTTTGATATTTTTAATCTTGATTTTTTTAAGGGAAAGGGTTTTGTTGATTATGAATTTATTGATTGTGCAAAAACAATAGATGATATAAAGTTTGTTAGATTTAACGATAATGATTTAGATCTAAAAGAAAACAAACTAATAATAAATCAAAAAATCTACATTCAAGAAGGCTATAACCAACCAAAAATAATAAAAGACTCCTGTGATATGAAACTCTATGACTATAAAACCCTTAAAGAGCTTTTAGAAAAAAACGGATTTGAGATTGTTGAAAAATATGGTTCTGCAGAAAAAGAAAAACTCAAGAAAAATAGCGTAAGTATTTATATTGTCGCAAGAAAGAAGTGAAGATACTATCTAAAACAACTCTTTTTAAATTTGTCCTTCTATAATATATTTATGACCACAAATAAAACACATACAGAAAAAATAGAGCCTGACTATGATAAACTATTAGACAGAATATATTTGTCACTACCAAAAAGAACTTTAGAAAATCAAAGATTTGAACTTCCAAAAGCTGTGTCTATTATTCAAGGAAAACAAACTCTTTGGCAAAACTTTACAAAAGTTGCAAAAGACCTTGACAGAGATCCACAACAACTTTATAAGTTTTTTATGAAAGAGATAAGTACTTCTTCCACCATTGTTAACCAAACACTAATCTTAAACGGAATTTTTGATAATAAAAAAATAAACCATATACTGACTAAGTTTATAAATAATTTTGTGTTGTGTTCTGCATGTAAAAAACCAGACACTGAAATTGTTGCACAAAATAACGTAAAGATACTAAAATGTAACGCATGTGGTGCAACATCATCACTACCAAAACTATAAAACATGATTGGAAAAATACACGTAAACGAGACAAACATATTGTTTGCTTGTTGTGACAAAGAGATTTTAAATAAAGAAATAAAGTTTAATGATACTTCTATTGTTATTTCTAATAAGTTTTATGGTACAGAAGAGCTTTCAGAAAAAGAAATTCTTAAAAATATAGAAGAATGTACACAAGCAAATGTTTTTGGAAAAAAAGCCTGTGCTTTGTTGTTAGATAAAAAAATAATTACAAAAGAGAACATAATGGACATAAACGGTGTCCCACACGTTCAAATATATAAAATGTAAAAAGGTGAATGATTTTTGAAAAATAAAACAACTACCCCCTATCAAAATAAAAGACTAAAAACTCCAAATAAAGACGATTTGGAGATGTACGGAAAAGTTACTCAAATGATGGGTGTAAACAACATAAAAGTTATGTGTGAAGATGGTATCGAAAGAAACTGTCGTATTCCTGGTAAAATGTTTAAACACATCTGGATAAAACAAAACGATGTTGTGATAATAAAACTATGGGACTTTCAACCATCAAAAGCAGACGTGATTTGGAGATATTTAGGTTTTCAAAGATCTCAACTTGAGAGAAGAGGAGAACTTGACAAATTATACGAGCACACGATGGATGTTATTGTTCCACCAAAAGAAACTGAAGAACAGTAATTGCGCTTTTTTTAAAATAAGAATAATATGTTTGTAAACAAAATAGAAAACTATGTGTTTGATAATCTTGCACATAAAACCTTATATAAGCTTGCTGCTTCAAACGTTATTGATTCGATAGATATGACTTTGTCTAGTGGCAAAGAGGCTGTTACATTTCTAGGACACTCAAACACAAACCCAATCGTTGCAAAGATATACAAAATAGAAACCTCTCCATTTCACAACCTACAAAAATACATTGTTGGAGACCAAAGATTCAAGCATGTAAAAAAAGACAAACGAAATTTGTTTCTTGCGTGGGCAAGTAAAGAATATAAAAACCTTAATCTTATGTTAAAGAACAATGTTTCTTGTCCAGTGCCTATTGCAATAAAAGAAAATATTCTGATAATGTCTTTTATTGGTGAAAAAGATGTGGCTTTTCCAAGACTTGTTAATTGTAAGTTTGATCATGAGGTTATTTATGAACAAATTGTTGATGAGTATGGAAAAATGCTTTATGGTGCAAATCTTGTGCATGCTGATTTTAGTGCTTATAATATTCTCGTAAACCCAACTACTGCAAAAATAACCATCATTGATGTTGGTCAAGCAGTTTTGATCAATCATCCAAAAGCACAAGATTTTCTTAAAAGAGATATAATTAATATAACTGATTTTTTAAACAAAAAACATAAAAAACAAATAACCTATGAAGAATTTTTAAACAAGCTTAAAAAAAAAAAAGAAGAGATGTATGGAAGAAATAATAATAGTGAATAAACCAAGACTGCCTGTAATTATAGGCGATCAAGGAAAAACAAAAAGACTTTTAGAGAAAAAACTAAACGTTTCTTTAGAGATTGATAGTCATACAGCTGAGATAAACATTGTTTCTGAAAAATCATACTATGAGATCTATCTTGCAAAAAAAATAATTAACGCAATTGCAAGAGGTTTTTCTCCTTTTGATGCTTTGTTGTTATTAAAGGAAAATAACATTCTAGAGATTCTTCATATTCAAGACTATGTTGGAAAAAACACAAAAAGAGTAACAGACATAAAAGGCAGAATTATTGGAAAAGAAGGAAAAATAAAAGATTTTATTGAAAACAGATATGGTTGTAAAATTTCTGTGTACGGTAAGACGATTGCTATTATTTTAAAAGAAGAAGATCAAGAAGAAGCTATAAAAGTTATACAAACAATTCTTGCTGGTGCAAAACACAAAACTGCTTTTAAGATGATGCGAAAACATAAGATTTTTAAAAATTACAAAAAAGAAATGCCAGAAGATAAGAAGATAGATGATATTTCTTTTGAATGATTTTTTTGTTGATAACTAAAATATATTTATAAATATATCTATATATATTATATATATACAACTACATATATATTATTAAATGTGAAAAAAATGTCTAAAAACGAAACAGAAGAAATAGATGCAAATGTTTTATTTAGTGAGTTTAAAGAACACTCAGTCGCTGACTTTTTTAAAAAAAACAGACAGATGCTTGGTCTTTATGGAAAGCAAAGAACCTTAACTACAATTATTCATGAGCTAGTTACTAATTCTTTAGACGCTTGTGAAGAAGCTGGCATCTTGCCAGAAATAGAAGTGCAGGTTTCTGAGATTGCTAAAGAACACTATGAGATTGCTGTTAAAGATAATGGCCCAGGAATTCCTGAAAATAAAGTCGGTAACGCTCTGGGAAAATTGCTTGCTGGGACTAAATTTCATAGACTTGTTCAAACAAGAGGCCAACAAGGAATCGGAGTTAGTGGAATTATTTTGTTTTCTCAAATTACTACTGGAAAACCATCAAAAGTAATAACAGGAACAAGTAAAGAAAAAACAATTTCTTTAGAAATAAGTATTGACTCAAAAACAAATTCTCCAAAAATGACTAACAAACAAGTTCTTGAAAAAAAACACAGAGGAACAATAATAAAATCTAAGTTTAAGGAAATTATTTACAAAAAAGGACAAAATTCAGTAGACGAATATTTAAGAAGAAGCGCAATAGCAAACCCACATGCGTCTATTAAGTTTCAAGATCCTTTTGGAGAAGTTGTAGAATATACAAGAACTGTTAAAAAACTACCACAGATACCAAAAGAAGTAAAACCACACCCAAGAGGTGTTTCAGTAGATGAGATGTTGAGTTTTGCAAGACATTCTGAATCTAGAAAAGTGTCTTCTTATCTTGCACAGGCTTATGATAGGTTTGGTTCTAAAGCTATTGAAAATGTTGCAAAACTAGTTCATTTTGATATTAATAAAGATCCTAAAAAAATAACTTGGGAAGAAGCAGAAGATATTGTTAAAGCTATAAAACAAACTAAATTTATTGCACCAAATACAGAAAATCTTGTGCCGATTGGTCAAAACCATATTGAAAAACCATTAAAATCAATTGTTGATCCTGAGTTTGTTTTTGTGACTACTAGAAAACCAGCTGTCTATCAAGGAGGGTATGCTTTTCAAGTAGAGGTTGGTGTTGCATATGGTGGTGGCGCTGGAAGATTAATGTTTATAGATAAAAAAAATGAAGAAGAAGGACCAAAAGAAATAAGATTTTCAGAAATTATAAGATATGCAAATAAAGCGCCTTTGTTGTTTGATGCAGGCGGTTGTGCAATTACAAAAACTGTGCAGTCTGTTGATTGGAAAAGATATGGTGTTTCTAATTTTGATAATTCTCCAATAACTGTTTTTGTAAACGTGGTCTCTGTTCATATACCTTACACATCTGCAGGAAAAACAGCAATCGCAGAAGAAGAGGAAATTGTTAATGATATTAAGCTTGCGCTTATGGATGTTTCTAGAAAAGTAGGCGGATTTATTATTCAGAAAAAAAGAGAAGCTGAAAGAAAAGAAAAAAGAAGAGTTTTTTCTAAGTATGTTCCTGAGATTGTTGCAGCTTTATCAAGATCTACAGGAAAGAGCAAAGAGTTGCTTGAAAAAAACCTAATGACCATGGTTCTTGAAAAACTCAAACTTGATGATGAAGAAAATGGTTTTGAAGAACCTATAAAAGAAGAACCTACAAAAGAAGAACCTACAAAAGAAAAAAAAGAATGATTTTTTGGTGAAAATTTATGAAAGAAAATAAAAAACATGATTTTGAAAGTAATGAAGAAATATCAAAAAGAGTATATCAAATCATTTCAGATTTAACACATCAAATAGAAAATATGCACCCTCCAACCTTTAATACAAAAATAAGAGGACAAAGTAACGTCATCTTTGATGAAAAAGAAGGATTGTTAGAACTAGGTGACAAACAAACAAGAAGAAGCTTCTTAAATCTTGGACAAGCTAGAAAGTTTATGCAAACTTCATTAATATTAAATAGATGTTATGAATATTTACAAAGAAACAAAACAGCATCTATAAGAGAAATCTATTACGAGCTAAAACACGCAATTGCAAACACAAAAGAAAACACCTTTGATGCACAAGAGGAATCAAATGAAGTTATTGTTGATGTTGAACATTCTGTAAACTCTATAAGAGAAAAACTAAATCTTCAAGCAGAACCAAAAGGAGCACTTTACGGAAACATTGTTTTAAAAGATATGATGCATGATCAAAACGAGTTTAATTGTAGTAACCTTGGAAGAGGTGGCTGGTCTATCATGTCTAGAATTGAACCAGAAGAAATTAAAATAGAATCAGTTGATGCTGACTTTTTATTAGTTGTTGAGACAAGTGCGATGTATAATCGACTTATTGAAGAAAGATATCCTAAAAAAAATAAAGCCATCTTAATAAGTACTGGAGGACAGGCTGCAAGAGGAACAAGAAGATTAATACATAGACTACATTATGAACAAAACTTACCTGTTGTTGTTTTTACTGATGGAGACCCTTATGGATGGTATATTTACTCAGTTATTAAACGTGGGTCAATGGCTTTAGCAGCACACTCTAAGTTTTTATGTGTGCCTGAAGCAAAGTATGTTGGTATGCGTTTAAAAGACGTAGATACTTATGGTTTAAAAGAAGTAACTGAGCCTTTAAAAGAAGGAGATATAAAAAGAGCAAAAGAGATGTTAGCTTATCCTTGGTTTCAAAGTGATGGTTGGCAAGCTGAACTAAAAAGTGCGCTTACAAGAAAAATAAGAATAGAGCAACAGGCATTAGCCAACAAGTCTTTAGAATTTGTTGCAGAGAAATATTTGCCTGAGAAAATAGATAATGAAGATTTCTTATCTTAGTTTTCTGAAAAAACAAATCTCTTTTTAATTTTACGTGTAGTAAAATTTAATTGTATTAAATAAAAACACACTTTATTTAAACTTTTCGGTCATATAATATATGTTATGACATATATATCTAGAGATCTAGAAAAAAAAATAATTAGTTTTTTAAACTCAGAAGAGATCATTGCTATTTCTGGAGCAAGACAAGTAGGAAAAACAACGATGATAGAACATCTACTAAGCAATATAAAAAACAAGAATATTACAAAAATAACTTTTGATAATATTAATATTAAAAATTTATTTGTAAATAATACAGAAGAATTTATTGAAAAGTATATAAAAAATACAGATGTTCTTTTTATTGATGAAATTCATTATGTTAAAGATAGTGGAAAAATATTAAAATATATTTACGATAAATATAAGAAAAAAACCAAAATCATTATTACCTCATCATCATCTTTAGATCTATCAATCCAAAGTTTAAAATATCTTGTAGGAAGAGTAATTATTTTTGAACTTTTTTCTTTTTCTTTTTATGAGTTTTTATTAGCAAAAGATAAAAAATTAGCAGAAATGTATAAAAAAGCAAATAACTCAAAAGACATGTATAATTTATTTAAACCATATTTAAACGAATATTTTTTGTATGGTGGATATCCAAAAGTCGTTCTAGAAAAAAATAGAGATAATAAAGAAAGAATTCTTAAAAACATTGTTTATACGTTCGCTTTAAGAGACGTTATTTCTTTAACAAATCTATCAGATGATTTTAAATTAAATAATTTATTAATTTCTTTATCTTTACAAATAGGAAATATAATAAATTATCAAGATCTATCAAATAGATCAAATCTAAATTATTTAAATGTAAAAAACATATTAAATATTTTTAATAAAACACATATTTGTAAACAAATAAAACCATTTTATAAAAATAAAATTACAGAGCTTACAAAAAAGAAAAAAATTTATTTTTATGATCTTGGATTAAGAAATGCAGTAATTGATAAGTTTTTAGTTAAAGATGTTGATGCTGGATTTATTGCAGAAAATTTTGTTTTTTGTGAATTAATAAGAAACGAAATTGTGCCTAAATATTGGAGAACTGATGATGGTGCTGAAGTTGATTTTGTTATTGAAAAAGGATACGACCTATATTCAATAGAAGTAAAAAATGATCTTAAAAGAGATAATATAAGTAAATCTTATATTAGTTTTATAAAAAAATATAGTCCTAAAAAAGGCTTTATTGTTACAGATTATTTAAAATCAAAAAAAAAGTATGTAAATACAGAGATTGATTTTATATCTTTTATTAATATTTTTGAAATTATAAAAAATATTAAGTAAAGTTTGATTTTTTATTTAGTTTTTTCCACTGGTTATCTATTTTTGTTTGTATTTTTTTTATATCTTCTTTTGATTTTAAGATTTGTTTAAATTTTGTTTGGGTTTTAAGAAATTCTTCTATTTTTATTTTTTTAGAAGGTTTATAGTTTATTTTATATCTTCCGTTCTCATATTCATATAAAGGCCAAAAATTAGTTTCTGTTGCAAGTTTGCTTATATTGATAGTTTGGTTTGATGGTGCTTTCATGTTTGTGGGACATGCTGCAAAAACATTAATTACTGCTGGTCCTTTAGTTTCAAAAGCTTTTTTTGCTTTGTTATATAGGTCTACAAGATCATATGGATTTGCGTTTGCTACATAAGGTATATTATGTGCGATTGCTATTTCTGTAAAGTTTTTTGCAAATTCTTTTTTTCCTGCAGGCGTAGTTGTTGAATATGCTCCGTAAGGTGTGTTTGATGATCGTTGAGACCCAGTATTTTGGTAGGCTTCGTTGGCATAACAAACATAAACAAAATCATGTCCTCTTTCTAGAGCACCAGACAAAGACTGAAGTCCAATGTCATATGACCCCCCATCTCCCCCAAATGCTAAAAATTTTATTTTCTTTTTTATGTTTCCTTTTTGTTTTCTTGCAAGATAGGCTTGTTCTACACCACTAATTGTTGCAGCTGCGTTTGCAAAAACAGAATGCATCCAAGGCACATTCCAGCTTGTATAAGGATAGATGCTAGTTGTTACTTCTGCACAAGATGTAGCTCCACAACAAACAACATCTTCATCTGTTGCAGACAAAATAGTTCTAAAGATTATTCCTATAGGACATCCTGGACAAGTGCTATGTCCTGATTTTAACACTTTTTTTGTATTTATTTTTTTAGATAGTTGTTTATAATCCATATTTCTCATTTTTTATTTTTTAATAACAGACGCAATTATTTTTTCTGCATCTTCTGGATAAAAATCTCTTCCACCTATACCATAGACAAAAGAAAAAACTTCTATTTTTCTGGAAATTTCAGAAACACAAAGTTTAATATCTTTATAAAGCGGAGGCACACTTCCGTAACCAAAAGATCTATCAAGCACGATTATTTTCTTTGCATTTTTGAATACTTTTTTGTATTCTTGATATAAAAAGGGTCTATATAGTTTTGGTTTTAATAAACCAACACTTATTTTTTTTCTACGTAGTTTGTCAACTACATCTTTTACTGTTCCTGCTGAAGAACTAAGCACAACAACCACTATCTCTGATTTGCTTGCAAAATAGTCTTCATAAAGGTTTATTTTTTTATTAAATGTTTCTTTAAATTCTTTTGAAACTTCTTTAAATGCAGATGGTACGAGGTTGTTGGCTATGTCTATTTCTGTTTTTATTTTAAATTGATTGTCTTGTAGTGCTAGGCTTCCTATGGTGATTGGGTTTTTGGTGTCCAACAAATCGTACACGGGTTTGTATTTTCCAACAAACTTTTTAACATCTTTATCTTCAAACAAATGGGTGTTTTCCACAGTGTGTGATGTAAAAAACCCATCTATACAAACCATGCCTGGAAGGCAAACTTTTTCTATAAGTTTTTGCAAAAAAATAGTTGTTTCGTATGCTTCTTGGTTATTTTCACAATACATCTGTATCCATCCTTGATCTATTGCAGACATACTATCTGAGTGATCACAATGAATGTTTATTGGTGAGGATATAGATCTGTTTGCAATCGGCATAATGATTGGTAATCTTAGTCCAACTGCTACACCAAGCATCTCATACATGTATAACAGCCCTTGCGATGCTGTTGCTGTAGTTGCTCTTACTCCTGAACAACTGGCTCCTATTGCAACAGATAATGCTGAGTGTTCTGATTCTGTTCTTACAAGTTTTGTTTTTACTTTATTTTGTGCTTCAAACAAAGCGTATGCTTCAATTATTGGTGTTTGTGGAGTTATTGGATACATCGCAAATACTTCTGGCTCTATTTGTCTTAGAGCATGTGCAATTGCTTCTCCTCCAGAGATTGCTTTTTTCATGTTCATATTTTTTCACTTAGTATTTCTTTTTTTTCTAAAATCATTTTTTCTAATTCTTCAAGATCTTTAAAATAATAAAGGTTTTTTATATTTTCATTAAATGTTTTTGGCAGTTTTTGATCTATGGCTCTTTTATCAACAAATAAGTGTATTTGTTTTAGTTGTGGATTTTTATATTTTCCAAATTTTTGATGATATTTTATAAATGATAGTTCAATCATGCTTCCTGGTGCAAATCCAACACAAATAACACAGAGTGCTTTTTTAGTTAGATCTGCGTTTAGTTTATACCAGTCTCCATCTATTGGTTTGGTTTCGTATTTTTCAAAGTTTGGTTTAAGGTGTTCTATTCCATAATAGTTATCTTTATCTGGATAATACCCGATTGGTTTTTTATTTTTAAGTTCTCCAAATTTTAAAGCAATATCTGTATATACTCCGTCATCAGGCGTCACGATTACGTTTTCAAAATATTTGGCTAGAAGTTTTGCATATTCTTCAACCATTTGTTGATATTCTTTTTCTTCTATATTTCCGTGTCTCCATAAAACGCTTCTATCTGACACTCCAATTACTACACAATTCATTTTATTTATCCTCTACCATTTTTATACATTTTACAGGACATATTTCTGCACAAATTCCACAACCTTTACAAAAGTCATAGTTTACTTTTCCTCGTTTTATTATTTTTCCTTTTTTTAGAGTTATGGCATTTTCTGGACATTTAGGATAGCAAAGCATACAATGAATACATTTTGATTCATTCCATGCAGGTTTTAAATATCTCCAACTGCCAGTTTTTTTTACTGGTGTTTTTTTTGAGTATAACACTCCTCCAATTTCTTTATATTCTTTCATTTACATCCCTTAAAAGTAATTATATCCTTTATCCAAACATTTGTAGTTTGGTTCTATTACGTGTTTTTTATTTTTGTTTGTAAATTCTTCTTTTATTATTTGTTTTACATTTTCTGGTTTTATTTTTTTAAATATTTTTAAGAAAACGCCAACAAGAACAATATTTGGACTGTTTATCTTTATCAGTTCTGTTGCTATTTTTGAAGCATCAATAACGTAGGCGTTTTTATATGTTTTAAAGTGTGTTTTTGTTTTTTTACTATTTATTATTATTGGGCATTTATATTTGCAAATTTCTTTATTAGTTTCAAGCAGATCTTCATCCATTATTATCAAATAGTCTGGATGTGTTACTGGATAGTGTTTTCTTATTTTTTGTTTAGACAATCTTACGAAACTTCTAACTGGGGCTCCTCTTCTTTCGGGTCCATATTCTGGAAACGCTTGTATATTGAATCCTTCAATCATTCCTGCTTCTGCAATTATTTGTGCAAGCGTTTTTGCTCCTTGTCCTCCTCGTCCATAAATAATTATTGAATATTCTTTCATTTGTTTTTCACTTTTAAATAATACTAGTATATATTATATTCGTTTGTTTTTAAAACACTTGTGGTTGTAAATGTTTGTTATTTTTAATGTTTTTAAAAAAATTAATTTTTTAAATTGTATTACACAACTTTTTATTATATTAGTTTTAAAAATCAGATTTTAAAAATAGTTTGAAATATTTTAGTTTATGTAATACAAATTATTTTTATGTGAAAAAAAAGATTTGTATATTGTTTTTGATTTGTTTTTTGTAGGCCTTCTTTTATATACTAGATTTGATCCAAACGAAACAACTTCTATCTAATTTTATTATTAATTTAGAAAAACTTATAAATGTTGTTGTACATTATATTTTTAAGGTGTGCCCAATTTTAAAACTCTCAATATATGGCACATCACTTTATAAGAGATATAAACATGTTAAACTTATTAAATAAAAATCTACGGAGTGTTTCTCCTTTAATCGCCAGTATTTTATTAATCGTTGTTGCAGTTATCTTAGTTGCTGTAATTTTAACTTGGAGTAAAGGTTTTACCACAGACGGGCTTGAA
>PWLL01000068.1 GCA_003559395.1 Candidatus Iainarchaeum sp.
CCACTTTGTTTGTATGAGTACCACTTGTTGCTGACACATTTGTAGGTGGTGCCGGTTTGGTTAGGAAGTTTTTGGTATTTCCATAATCCGTACCGGCTTCATTTTCGGCTACCGCTCGGAAGTAATATGTTTCTCCTTCAGTAAGTCCGGAGACTGTTTCACTGAAAGTACCCGTTTCTGAAAGAGTTTCGGTAGCGGTTGTGTTGGGGTCCGTAAGATTACTGTCGGTGTCCCACTTAAACCATATATCTGCAGTATCAGTTCCACCAATATTAACAAGGTTTGCATTAAGAGTAGCTTGGGTAAATTGTATATTTGTTACCGGTTCGGTTGTAATTGTGGGACTTTCTATTGTTGATTCAAAACTGGCCGTTAGCTCCTTATCTTCGTCCATTATTATTATAACTTGCTCTTCCATCCATGATTCTTCCGCTATGGGAACCCATTCTGCTCCTTCATTTATTCCATGATTTTCATTACCGGAAAAATCTTCTAAATCATTACCTCCTATTTTTCCGTCTTCTCCCTCATTCATTTTCCACCATCCAATTAAATTTTCGGGAGAGACATCATCTCTATATCTTTTATTGCTAAGTTCTTCAATCTCATTAAGACTTAATGCTTTATCATAAATTCTGACATCATCAATTCCTCCATTCCACATATAGCCCATATTCCGATGCTTTCCAATAATTAGGTTTCCGTCCCCGGTATTAATACTTGAATCGGTTGCGCCACTGCTTTCAAGAACTCCGTCTAGATAAAGCCTGACTTCGTTCTCACTATTATCATATACACCTACAATATGTTGCCACTCTCCCCATGTAAATGGTGCTGTTATATTATTATCGTTCCAATGATTTATCCACCAGCTAAAATTATTTTCATTACTTCTTCTTTCAAGACTCCAACCTGCTTCCGAATTACCGGTTACTTTACTAATAATATTCCCCCAGTTATCCATATTGTCCGATTCGGGCTTGACCCATACGGAAACCGTTATTTCATCCACATCCAAATCATCACCATCATTGAAATCTATATAATCCTCATCTCCGTCAAACTCTAAAGCATAGGTGGGAACATCCCCCGTCCATTCATAAAATCCATAATACTGTTCGCTTATGGCTGTTAAGGTTACTTCGGATTCTTCGGGTACGGAGAATATATCCGTTTCATTTTCAAGAACTGTTTCCGATGCTTCATTCCACTCCAAACTAACAGTTCCTCCCTCTTCAGAGGTTACCGTAAGATTATGTAGAATAATTTCGGTGGTAAAGTTTTTGGTTTCTCCATAAGTAGTATCGCCGTTTTCCGCTACCGCTCGGAAGTAATATGTTTCTCCTTCAGTAAGTCCGGAGACCGTTTCACTGAAGCTTCCCGTTTCTGACAGGGTGTCGGTAGCGGTTGTGTTGGGGTCTGCTAGCTCACTATCCGTGTCCCATTCAAAGTGAACATCCGCATTATCCGCTCCGCCCAAATTAATAAGATTTGCATTTAAGGTTGCTTGGGATGAGCTTATATTTGTTGCCGGTTCGGTTGTAATTACCAACCCGGTTATCTCTTCCAAGGTAATAAATGTTTCACTTTCGGACCAGTCTCCTTCCCCGGCACTGTTTCTGGCTTGAGTTTGGAATTCGTATTCTGTTTCAGGATCTAGTCCTGTTACTGTTGCGTTGTAACTGTCGTTCGTATTAAGATTGTTTTGCCAAGAGGTTTCGGTCCACTCTCCCGGGGTACCTTGAATATCTTCTCCAAGCCATTTTTGACTCAAGTATTGTTCTACTTCGTCCATTTCGGATGAAGTAAGAGCTTTATCCCAAACCAATATTTCAGCTACATCTCCCTCAAGTGCATGATGAGAAAATTGCGGGCTGAATGCACCAATTGTAACCTGTCTGGAATTATCTATACTACTTCCTGAATTACTAACTTGTGCTACGGAAGCTCCTAAGTCGTTATAAAAAATCTTATGTTGATTTGATCCCAGAGAAGAATCAAACATTCCCCCTAAAATAAATGGATTGCCATCATGATAACTGACAGAATATGAGGGTTCCGTATTATTTCCGGCGGCCCTGATTCCCGATCTAATTTCGCCGGAAACCCTTAGCCTAACATCAAATCCCCGAACACCGTCACCGTCCGCAAAGCTAACCGGATACCCTCCCTCATTTCCGTGATTATAAGTGGTTCTCATGACGGTTATTATGGTTGCTTCTTCAGCTCCATCCAATATGGAAGAGGGGCCGGTCAAATAATTCTCATTACTTCTGTCAAATCTGACAACCGGTTTTCCTTCTATTGCATTTGTTACATATTCCGGTTGATTTGCAGAAGTTGTTTGTTCTGCATGATTATTTTCACCTGATAAATCACTCCACTCACTTACCGGATCTCCGTTATTTAATCCTTCTATGGCACTGGCATCCAAACGGAGAACTAAATTATCTGTTGGTATTTCAAGCTCTTCTTCCGTTCTTCTGTGTCTAAATCTAGCTTCTACATCATCATTTCCGTCATTTGTTACTTGCCCCTGCAATCTAGCGGATTCATCCGTTATATTGTCCGCAGGCTGTGTTTCTGTAGAGGGAATATCAAATAAAGGAGTGTTAAAAGAAAGAATATCTCCATAATCGGTTTCTTCATTATTATCCGCTACTGCTCTAAAGTAGTATGTTTCTCCCGGCTGTAGTCCGGAAACGGTTTCACTAAAAGAACCTATTTCTGAAACGGTTTCGGTAGCAGTTGTGTTGGGTTCTGTTAGTTCACTATCCGTGTCCCACTCAAACCACACATCTGCGCTATCAGCGTCTCCTAAATTGACAACATCCGCATTTAAGGTTGCTTGGGATGAGCTTATATTTGCTGCAGGATCAGTTTGTATTATTAGCTCCATAAATTCAACAATAGTTACTTCATACATTTCTGTTCTTTCTTCGCTTAATTCGGGAAGACTTTCCAAATAGGCAAATTCAAAAAAAGTATATGAATCAAAATCACCAACAGCTTCTACATTTATTGTTACTATTTCCGACTCTCCTTCATTAAGATTTATTGTGACGGGATTTTCTGAGGCAGTGGTATAAAAAGGATCTCCTTCTTCCCACTCAGCTTCAATCGGGATTATTCCTTTCCCAATATCTAGTGGAGTGATTACAACGTATCCATCTCCCTCATTGTATCCGGATACGTTTTCCTGGTTTTCTCCGTTGTTATAAGAACCACCTCCGCCTCCAAAATTGTAAGAATTCCCATTAGGTCCACCTGTCGTCCAATCCCCTCCTCCTCCTCCGGAATACCCTCCGCCTCCGCCTGTCGAATCCCAAGCTGCACCACCACCCCCAAACCCACCTATTCCTCTGTCTGAAGTCGCAGCACCACCCACTCCTCCATTCAAAAAAGATGCTCCTCCGTCATATCCGGATGTAGATCCTCCGTCGGTAAAAAATCCGCCTCCGCCGGCTCCTTCACTGGAGCCGCCTCCCCCTCCGTCACCATCTTCTCCTCCGGAACCCCCATGATTTTGAGCATCTTCACCGGAAGGTCCACTTTGCCCATGCATCCAACTAAAAGGGGTATTGCTTTGATTTCTTGAACCGGCACCCCCACCGGCAATAATATAAATATCTTCGTTGTTGCTTCCCTCTTCTTTTACAATGAAAGTTCCGCCTCCGCCGCCGGAATAATTGACTCCACCTCCTTGCTGACCGACTAAAATATCTATTTTTTCTCCTTCTTGAAGTAAAAATTCACCTGTCATTTTTGCACCGTATCCTCCAGACCCCCCTCCTTGGGCTCCATAAGTATCAATCTGATAAACTCTGTCAGCAGGAACAGTCCAAGTTTGAATTCCGTCATCAATACTAACCTGTCCTTCAAGATTAGTTCCCAAGTATTCCGTATCACAATCTTCTTGAGTGGGTCCCGTTCTTCCCGTAGAACCGCAGGTGGTGAAGTTGAGAGGAACTCCTTCTTCTATCGGATCAAATCCAACTATTATGTTTCCGCAATCATGCTTTTCACAAGTCACTTCAACACTAATTTCAAAATTACCACCTTGAACAACGTCGATATTATTAAGAGGAGTCAATCTTTCTAAAACAATACCGCCATCATAAATATACCAAGTAGACTCTCCTTCTTTCTGCCACCCTAAAAAAGGATATCCTTTCGTGGGATTTTGTTCTATTGTTCCTTCTATATCCCAGCTTGAAAAAGTTTCTATTTCCTTCATTTGTGAGGTTGTTAGTCCCGTTCCCGTCCCATCAGCCGATTCGGATTGCCCGGAAGATTCAACATCCCAAAAACAATCTTCTTCTTCATAATTTTCAGAAGTTATGGTTCCGACTAACCCACCCAGGTCTCCCGTTCCACTCACATGTCCTATAGAATAAGAGTTTTTTAAGTCAGCTGCACTCATTTCTCCTATTAATCCCCCTGCCGAATTTGATCCGGTTACAGACCCTGCAAAAAACGAATCTGAAATATGGGGGTTTCCTCGACCTACTAATCCTCCCGCCGTAGTAGAGGAAGACACTTCCGAAAAAGAAAAAGATTCCTCCACTTCAACATACGAAAGAGCATCACCTATCAACCCCCCGATTACGGAACCTGAAACCGACCCTGAAGAATAAGATTTTTTAATTGATCCGCCTGACATAGATCCCGTTATTCCTCCCATCCATGTTCCTCCCGAGACATCTCCATAAAAACTGGTTTTTTCCACATGACTAGAGGATGAATGTCCTACAATCCCTCCTACTCTAGATGATCCTTGAACAGACCCATTAACTTCACAATTAGAAATCATGCC
>PWLL01000009.1 GCA_003559395.1 Candidatus Iainarchaeum sp.
AAAACAAGAAACCCCAAAACCAGAAAAAAACACAACAATTGAATACAAAAAAGAACCTGTAAAAGAAATACAACCAAAAGAAGAAAAAAAAGAACTTCCAAAACTTACAGAAGATCTTAAAAAAGGATTTCTTAAGATTATAGAAGAAATTAATGACAAAAAAGAATCTAGAATACTTAACGAAAAACTAAGAAGAATAGGAAGCTGTAAAAACACAACCCTAGAAAGAAAATTAAAAAACTTTAAAAAAGATAAAGCCTTTGCAGTCGTTACCTCTAAAGAACTTACAGATAATCTTAAAAAAATTGCAATAGAAAAAGGAATTTTCTTTATAGTTGCAAAAGAAACTAAAGAAAAAAGTAAAGATATAAATGTTCTAAATTACGAAGAAATAAAAAGATAGAAAAAAAACTATTTTTTTCTTCGTGTTCTTTTTCTAAGTGTCTTTTTTACTGGCTTTGTTTTAAGTTTTGTTATATCTTTTACATCTGTGTATAATATCTTACCAATAATTAATAAAGTTACAGCAATTAGAACATTTATTAAACCAAGCAAATAAACATACATGTATTGAGAAGTAGTTAACTGAAGTTGACTCTGTCTTAAAGTAATTCCAAGACCATCAGAAGCATTTTCTTTACAATCAATTAACAGATTTTCAGAAACAACTGGAGAAGTTTCATATTCTATAATACATCTATGATATTCATTTATATGTTCTGCCTTATTGTTTATCCCAAAAAGAGATAATAAAAGTAAACAAATTGCAAGAACAAAAATAAATGACCCGATTAATTTTCTTATTTTTGAATTGTACATTCTTTCACCATTTAAATTATATTTTTTAAAACTAATAGCTTATATAATAAGAAACATGTAAGGTTATTTAAAGGTTTTCTTTTTTTAAAAAACCTAAAGAATGAAGAAAAAAACAATCATAACTAAGATATCTTTATATTTGTTTTGTATAATAAAATATTTATATAAAAACTAATTTTTAAGGTTCTGTGGTCTAGCGGTTATGACATTACCCTTACAAGGTAAGAATCGGCGGTTCGAATCCGCCTAGAACCATTATTTTTTTTTAGCAGGACTTCCCGAGCGGTCAAAGGGGCACGGTTAAGGGCCGTGTGCTTAGTGCTTCACAGGTTCGAATCCTGTGTCCTGCAAATATTTTATTTTTCTTGTAAAATAATAACCTTTATAATTGTTATATGTTATTAGATATATAGAAAACATATAATAATGTGAAAAAAATGAAGAAAATAATTATATTAATAATTATAATCGTTCTACTAAATAACGTTCTTGCATACGAATCAAACGAAGCCTTAGACTATCACGCCATGCAAATACAATACGTGGATGTTGATCTTAACTTGCATATTCCTATTTCTTTAGAAAATTATAACCCAAACGAAAGTTTTTTTTATAAAACAAGAGCCTTCATAAACACAAGCGCTCAAAAAGCAGACTTTGAAGCCTTTTATTATGATGATTCAGGAAATAAAATATTTGCAGAAATAGAAGAAGACGATATAGGAAACAAATACGTTGTATTTGAAGTAAACCCTATAACAAAAAATGAATACGTTTTTAAGATACAAGGAAATTTACGAGTAGAAAATAATCTTATTCTAAACAACGAAACATACGATCTTTCAGAACCAATAACTAACGAAATTGCAGGAGAAGAAGTAGAACAATTTATGGAACATACAAGATTTTTAAGATCGCAAGAAACAGAAATAATAAATCTTGTAGAAAATCTAAAAGAAAGCCAAGAAGCATTATCAGAACTAGTATTACTAACAAACTGGGTTAATCAAAATATAGAATATGACTTAGCATACTCAGAAGTAATGTTAGATGCGTTAGAAACACTAAAAAACAGAAAAGGAGTATGTAATGAAATATCTATCTTGTTAGGAGCTATGTTAAGAGCCAGAGGATTTCCTGTAAAATATGTTGTAGGAATAGCAAACACAAGCGTACATTGGGGACCACACGCCTGGTTAGAAGTTTTTGTTCCAGGACAAGGCTGGATATATGTTGACCCAACCTATAACGAAGTTGGACTTGTAGACGCATCACACCTTGTGATCTCAAAACTAAGAGACTCAAGCGATTCAGAAGATAGAATCTCAACAAGAAGCAGTACTCTTTCAGTTAATTTTGGAGAAAAAGAATTACAAACAAAAATAAATGAACAAAGAAGCTTTTCAGAATTTGGATATGATAAATATATAGACGTGCAAATAAATACTCCATCAAGAATAAGATCAGGAAGTCTTTTAGACGTCGACGTTGTATTTAGAAACACAACAGCAAACAAAATAACGGCCTTTGGTATCTTAATGGCACACGAAGACTTTATATCTATAGACAAGAAAAAAGGAGAAGTGTTGTTATTAGAACCATTTCAAGAAAAAAGAAAAACCTACTATTATCTTTTACCAGACAACCACTTAGCATTAAGTTATTCATTAAAATATATTGGACAATTTGATGAACATACACAACACATCATTGTAGGACCAGACGAAAGAATATTTAAAACAGCTTTTTTTGTAAACGAACCAATGATTTATTTTATAGAAGATCAAATGCTTGTAGAAATTGAAGTTTTTAACTATACAGAAGAAGAAAAAAATCTATTATTTGAATTTGAAATACTAGAAGAGGTTATAGAAGAACAAGAAACAATACCTGTTAATTCTGAACATAAAATAAACTATGAACTGCCAATAATAGAAGAAGGAGAAATAGAGATTAATATTTCTGGAGACTATCAATATCATAGAACAATAAACATACTACCTGGACAAGAAATAATAATTGAAGAAGAAGAAACAATAAATGAGGAAATAATAGACATTAATATCTTAACAGAAGAAACAGACGACATCTTTCAAAATATTGATCAAAGAGAACAAAAAGAATCAACAAAAATAAATGTTTTGTTTGTTATTGTCTTTTTGGGGTTGTTTGTTTTTTCGATAATTGCATTAGTATTAAAAACAAAGATACAAAAATAAACAAAAGTTTTTAAAAAGGTTTAGCACTATAAATATTTTAGAAACAATATAAAAAATAGAACGCCTGTAGTATAGTGGTTAGTATGGAAGCTTGCCAAGCTTTCGGCCTGGGTTCGAATCCCGGCAGGCGTATTCTTTTTTTAAAAAATATTAACATGCATAAAAATAAAAAAAAACTTGTAGAAAAAATACTTTTCTTAATAGAACTTGCAGAAAAAGAAAAAGATAAAGAAAACCCATACATAAAAGAATACGTATCCTTAGCACTAAGAATTGCAAAAAAAATAAACTATAGACTACCAAAAGAAATACATCTTAAAATCTGTAAAAACTGTCAAACCATAAGAACAACAAAAAATACAAGATATAGAACAGAAACAAAAAATCAGAACAAATATTTGAAGATAAGATGCTTAGAATGTGATTATCTTAAAAAAATAAAATATTTAGAAAAAAAGAAATGAAGGAAACCTATTTAAAGGAAACTACTCTATATAATATATATACTATTTAATCTAAAGATAAACTATTTTTAGATTTCAAATAAATCCTTTAAAAAGGAATTTGAAAAAATTTAAAAAAATTTGAAATAAGAGGTGAATTATTTGACAAACGTAAGAGATGTTCCTGCACAAAAACTAATTGATTTTGTAGCCAAGGACCTTAAAGAAAATCAAAAAATAGAAATGCCTGAATTTGCAAAATATGTGAAAACAGGAATCAGTAGAGAAAGAGCACCACAAAGAGAAGACTGGTGGTATGTGAGAATGAGCTCTATTCTTAGAAAAGTTTATATTACAGGAAAAGTAAACGTTAAATCTTTACGATCATACTATGGTGGTAAAAAAAATAGAGGAGTCAAACCAGAAAAATTTTGTAAAGCTGGTGGAAAAATAATAAGAGTTTGTTTGCAAGATCTAGGAAAAATTGGATTTGTAAAAATTGCAGACGACGGTGGAAGAGTTTTAACAAAAAAAGGACAAAGTTATTTAGATAAACTTGCTACACAAATAATAAAAGAAACATCCACAAAAAAAGAAAAAATAAAAAAACCTGCAAAAGAAGAATAGGAGTTGATTATTTATGACACGTAATAAATCCAGAGAAAAAAAAGAATTTTTATTTGCACAAAGAAAAAAGATTGGACCAGGTTATTTAAACACTCCTGTGTGGATTATTCAAAAAGCAGGAAAAAGAATTTGGAATAGAAGACAAAAAAGAAACTGGAGAACAACAGAATTTGGAGACCAACACAAAAAATTAGAACTAAAATTAAAATGTGAAAAAAAAAGTTGTGTTAGAAAAAGCGGAAAAAAACCAAAAACCGCAAAATATGTGACTTTTAAAAAAACAAGAAATACAACTAAAATATAAAAATGTGAAGAAATATGCCTAAAAATGATTATGTAATTTCCTTGAAAAAAGCCTATGATGGAAAACCAAGAAAAAAAAGAGTAAACTATGCTGTAAGAATTGTTTATGACTTTCTTAAAAAACATACAAGAAAAGAAAAAAATCAAATAGTTATTTCAGAAGAAGTAAACAATTGTTTGTGGAGTAGAAGTATTCATAACCCACCAAGAAAAATAAACGTATCATTGAGATTTAAAGATGATTTTGTTTATGTTTTTCTTAAAGATTCTAAAAATGCAAAAAGCTTTTTAACAGAAAAAACTGATAAAAAAGAAAAGAAAGAAAAAACTAAAGTTAAAGAAACTAAAGAAGAAA
>PWLL01000039.1 GCA_003559395.1 Candidatus Iainarchaeum sp.
ATGATAATAATTACTTCCATCAACAAAGACAACTAATTTTTCCATAAAAATCAGATTAGTAAAACCTGCCCTTGCTCGCGGCAATGACAGGGAGATTAGTAAAATATTATATATATAGAAAGATATTTAAACCTACTGTTTAAAATACTTTAGAAGCTTTTAACTAAGCTTTTGGCATAAATTTAAATTATCAAAACCATTGTGTGTCAACCGAGCGAAACCAGCTCAAAGCTTCTGGCGGGAATCAAACCTTAGGTTAAAAGCGTTCATTAATGACTTACAGATTTTAAAAAATCCAAAATTTCTTTAAGATATTGCTTATATGCAAATTCCATTAAGTAAGTTGGATCATCCTTTTCTACAGAATTAACTAACGCATCAAAATATTGATTTCTCTTATCAGAAATATTAACTAATGGAAAACCATTATCTAATAATGCCTTATTAAATAACAATCTACATACTCTTTTATTTCCATCTAAAAAAGGATGTATCTTATATACTTCAAAATGAATAATTACTGCTTTTTCTAAAGGATTTATCTCAGTGTTATTATACCAATCTACAATTTTCTTTAATTTATCTATAATTAACCCATATGTTGGAGGTCTATATTTTATTTCAGAGTTTAAAATATTTTTTGTATGTTTTAAATAAATATAAACTTGCTTATCTCTAAAAAGTCCAGGTGTTTTTGTTTCAAAATCAGCCATTGTTGTTTTATGAATATTTTTAATATAATCTAAATTTAGTTTTTCTTTAGTTTTAATGTAATCTAAGGCCGAAAGCATATTTTTACATATTTGTTCTCTTAAGTTTAAATCTTTTTCTTTTTTATTTACTGCTCCTAAAACATCTTTTAAATCTACATCTACTTCTTCGGTAGTTAAAGTAGTTAAAGTAAATAAAACTGTTTTATCAATATCATACTTATTTCTTTTTGTAGAAGATAAAGCATTATATTTTTTAAAATAAACTTCATTAAATAAAATTATTTGAATTAATTGTTTTTTAGTTAAATATTTTGTTTCTGATTTATTGGGCAGGTATTTTTGTAGTATTTCCTCGATATAATTATTTTCAATAATATTTAATTCTGAAATTGTTGGCTTATTAGGTCCAATATATTTACGAAAATTTTTTGTTTTATTTAAAATACGAAAACTTAAACTGAAATAATAATATTCTTTATTTTTTATTTTTTTTATTATTAAAGGCATATTTATTTAGGGTAACAAACAGTTTATAAAATGTTACCCTAACAGTTAGGGTAACAACAATTATTTAGGATGTAACCCTAATTTTTACAAAAAGCTGTCTTTACAGTCTACAAGCGAGATTACAATAAAATCAGCCATTGAGTGCGAGATGACCGAAACCAGCTCAAAGCTTCAATGCACAATTGAACCAACGACCTTACCCTTAACAAGATTAATTACTTAAAAAAACAAACTTTTTTTTAAAAAACTATAAATATATAAAAACAAGCATATATAATATATAATATACAAATAAAAAAATGATAATATGAACATAAAAGAAAAAATAGACAATATAAAAAAACACCTAGAAGAAAAATCACTAGACTACTACGATCTTAGATTTGAGAATGAAAAAATAACAAACATAAATATAGAAAATAAAAAAATAAATAACGTTAATGAAAATATTTCTCTTGGATGTGGAGTAAGAGTTATAAAAAATAAAAAACTTGGGTTTTGTTATTTCTCAAACATAGATAACTATAAAAAAACTATAGATAAATGTGTTGAAGAAACCAAACACGCACAAAAAATAAAATTTAATAACTATGCAGAAAATAAAGGAAAAGATATAATCAAATATAAAAGCTTTGAAGAAAAAGAACTTAATAAAAAAGCAAAAGAACTCTTAAACATAAATGAAAAACAACTTATAAAAAAAGAATATAAAATCCTTTTTTCTAACATCACCTATAGAGAAATACTTACTAAAAAATACTTTGTAAACGAAAACGCATATATTGTTCAAGAAACTCCAAGAATTATATTGTATATAACAATTACAGGAAAAAGAAATAACGTTGTTGAAACAGGAATAGAAAGATATGGTGTTGTTGGAGGACTAGAAAAAATTTCTGTTGAAATTATAGAAAAAACACTTGAAAAAGCACACCATAAACTTAAAGAAAAAATATTTGCAACCAACTGCCCTGCAAAAAAAACAAACCTAATAGTCACACCAGAAATTGCAGACCTTTTAGCACATGAAGCAATTGGACATGCAAGTGAAGGAGATTTAATTACAAGCAAATCCTCTATTCTTGAAAAAGGACTTACACTAACTAAAAATAAACAAATAAATATTGTTGATAACCCCTTAAAAAAAGAATTTGGATATTTTAAATATGATGACGAAGGAGTAAAAGCAAGAGCAAAACAAATACTAAAAGAAGGAGTCGTAAACGAATATCTTTTAGATGTTTTTTCAGCAAGCAAACTAGGTTTAACATCTAATGGCTCAGCAAGAGCAGAAAGCTACAGATGTATGCCTATTCCAAGAATGAGTAACACATATTTTTTAGAAGGAAAAGAAAAACACAAAGATATGATGAATAACTTTAATGGACTGTTGATAGATGGGTTTAGAGGAGGAGAAGTTGATCCAGCTGTAGGAACATTTATGTTTGGTATTGATAGAGCATATCTTCTTGAAAAAGGAAAAATAAAAGAAACCTATAAACAAGCATCAATTTCAGGAAATATAAAAAGCTATCTTAATAATGTTTCTAAAATAAGTAACAAAATAGGAGCGTTTTCTTTTGGTTTTTGTGGAAAAGAAGGACAAAGAGCATATGTTTCTGGAAGCGGACCATATATGCAAATAAACAATGTTATTGTAGGTGGAACAAAACATGAATGATATAGAAATTATAGACTATTTAGAAAAAATATCTAAAAAAGAAAACACGTTATTTGAATATAATAACAATATTGTAGAAAAATCAAAAATAAATGGATTTGATATAGAAAATAACATTAACTATGATGAACAAAGTATCATCGTTTCTGCAATAGTTGATAAAAAAAAAGGAAAATACAAAATAAAAGATATTAACAAAACAAAAATAAAAGAAGGAATCATAAAAGCAAAAAAACTAGCCAAAATAAAAACAGAAAAAGAAATTGATTGTTTTGGAAAGGGTTTGCCTAAAAAAAAAATAAAGTTTGATAAAAATATAGAAAAAATAGATTTTGGAAAACTGCTAGAAGAAACTAAAAAAAACCTAGTAAAAGAGAAATATATTACCTCATATGTTGGAGATGTATATAAAGTAAAAAATAAAAACTACACCATAACCAACAACCTAACAGAAATACAAGAAAAACAATATATAACAAGTCAATTTACAATAAATACAAAAAAACAAAAACAAAACAGTGGGTTCTTTTATAATATATCTACAAAAAAAGAAGACGTAAACATAGAAAACACTATCAAACAAGCAAAAATAAACGCAAACAACCTTTTATCCCCCAAACAAGGAGAAAAAGGAAATTATAAACTTATACTAACTCCAGAAATTGTGCAAGAAATACTTTCATATTTTGTATTAGATGCATGTAAAGGAGATGCTATATATAGAAAAGAAAGTTATCTTAATAATCTAAAAAATAAAGAAATATTTTCTAAAAACCTAAGCATAATAGAACACCCACATCTAGATTATTTTTTAGGATCTTCTCTTGTTGATGAAGAAGCCATAAAAACTAATCAAAAAACAATCATAGACAAAGGAGTTTTTAAAAAAATAATATATAATCAAAAATATGGACTTCTTACAAACAATAAAAGTACAGGCAATTGTTTTTCAGGAATAAGCTTTACTAATGTTCTTCAAGAACCAGGAAAGAAAAAAATAAATACAATTATAGAAAATACAAAAAAAGGATTGCTTGTATATTCTATTATGGGAGTTCATACAAATGACCTAGTAACAGGAGACTTTTCATTAACAATAGCAAATGCAAAAGAAATTGTTGATGGAAAATATAATAGAACAGTAACAAACCTAAACTTTACAGGAAACATAAAAGACATATTAAAAAAAATGAATTTTTCAAAAGAACAAATGTTTTTTGGAACCAGTTTGTTTTCTTTTGGAATTGTTGATAATATAAAGATAATTTGAATAATATGCCACCAATAATACCAAGAAATAGAAATGTTTTGTTTGGAAGTAATAAAGTATTTGGAAGAAATATAATACCACACAAAACCGAAATACTAAAAGCATTCCTAAAAGAACCACCTAAACTTGGAGAAACTAAAAGATACCCAATATCAAAAAACACAACAGCTTTTCTTAAAAAACAAACCACATCTAATGAAACTTCTAACTACTATAAACTAACAATTCTTAAAGAAGGAAAACAAAAACAATTTTTTGTAAAAGAAGCAACAAATATAAAACTAGCAAAAGAAATTAAAATAACAGGATATAATGAATTTTTAGCAAACACACACCCAAGCCTAAGAAAAGAACTTGAAAACCAAGGGTTTAAAGTAATAAATACCTTCTATGGGTTTTCAGATAAAAAAACAGGACGAAACTTTGTTGTAACAGAATATGTGGACCCTTCTAAATACGAAACTATAGACAATTTATATACTAATAAACAACTATCTAAAAAAGAATATCTCAGATATAAAAAAGAAATAGAAGTTGTTTTTACAAGATTAAAAAAAAAAGG
>PWLL01000047.1 GCA_003559395.1 Candidatus Iainarchaeum sp.
GGCTGTCATCCCCGGCTAAACGCCGGGGCCTCATTGAAGCGACCTTAACCCCCAGCTGCGGTGTGGTGTCCCGGTTGGCCGTCATCCCCGGCTAAACGCCGGGGCCTCATTGAAGCGCCGGACTCGTAAAAGGCAATCGCCCCCCGACTGAGGCGTCATCCCCGGCTAAACGCCGGGGCCTCATTGAAGCTACTCTACGCTTTGCCATGATGGCCTCCCGGTTACGGGTCATCCCCGGCTAAACGCCGGGGCCTCATTGAAGCACCGGGGCTGTACTCCATGTCGTGTGCGATCGCGCAGACCGTCATCCCCGGCTAAACGCCGGGGCCTCATTGAAGCGATAGCGCGTTGACTTCGTCCGAGTAGTGCCCGCCGTGGTGTCATCCCCGGCTAAACGCCGGGGCCTCATTGAAGCGATATCCTCATCGCCCATGATCTGAGCGAGCCCCTTCGTCATCCCCGGCTAAACGCCGGGGCCTCATTGAAGCGAACGTCGGCAGACACGCAGACGCCCTCGCTCATCCTGTCATCCCCGGCTAAACGCCGGGGCCTCATTGAAGCCGACTGTGACCTCGGGGTCGTCGAGGCAGGTGTTCATGTCATCCCCGGCTAAACGCCGGGGCCTCATTGAAGCCAATGACCGCCTGGCTACTCATGGCATGGCGCTGGATTGTCATCCCCGGCTAAACGCCGGGGCCTCATTGAAGCTATCAGGATGGACGAATAGGTGCCCGATTGCCACCCGTCATCCCCGGCTAAACGCCGGGGCCTCATTGAAGCACGCTCAACGGCCGCACCTACGTCGACCGATCCGGCGACGTCATCCCCGGCTAAACGCCGGGGCCTCATTGAAGCGTCGAGGTTGATGTGCGGCAGGTTGGTCCACTTGCGTCATCCCCGGCTAAACGCCGGGGCCTCATTGAAGCCTTGCGGTAGATCTTCATCGCTTGATCCGCCCGAATCGTCATCCCCGGCTAAACGCCGGGGCCTCATTGAAGCCGAACCTCTTCGGCGGACTCACCACAAAGCAGGCGCGTGTCATCCCCGGCTAAACGCCGGGGCCTCATTGAAGCCCGTTCTGGCTGTGAACGCCCCAATTCCGAGTGCGCGGTCATCCCCGGCTAAACGCCGGGGCCTCATTGAAGCCAGGCCGGCCGCGAGGCGGTCGAAGAGTTCGTTCGCGGGTCATCCCCGGCTAAACGCCGGGGCCTCATTGAAGCATCCAACACGCATTCAAGTTGATTTTTTGGCGCGCTGGTCATCCCCGGCTAAACGCCGGGGCCTCATTGAAGCCGATATTCAGATCGACGACCGGGAGATTCGTCGGCTGTCATCCCCGGCTAAACGCCGGGGCCTCATTGAAGCCCTCGGCAGCAATCATGTCAGCGATGGCGTTGCCCGGTCATCCCCGGCTAAACGCCGGGGCCTCATTGAAGCTCGAGCGACGCGGAGGCAGACTCCCCGATTACGATATGTCATCCCCGGCTAAACGCCGGGGCCTCATTGAAGCTTCCATCGTGTCGGCTTCTTGACCGTTTGCTGGCGTGTCATCCCCGGCTAAACGCCGGGGCCTCATTGAAGCATGATGATTGACCGGCGGCTAAAGCCGTGTCCGTTCGTCATCCCCGGCTAAACGCCGGGGCCTCATTGAAGCCTCAGTCGAGCCTTAACGCCCGATGCATAGAACTCACGTCATCCCCGGCTAAACGCCGGGGCCTCATTGAAGCTTCGACATCCTCGACATCGCAGATGATTGCGGTGCGCGTCATCCCCGGCTAAACGCCGGGGCCTCATTGAAGCTAATCGGGCACCGAACTATCGCTTACGTGGAACGCGAAGTCATCCCCGGCTAAACGCCGGGGCCTCATTGAAGCCAGCGCAAGCGAAACGAATTGACCGGCAAACGGAATAAGTCATCCCCGGCTAAACGCCGGGGCCTCATTGAAGCTTGAGCGGCTTGGTCGATGTAATCGTTGATACTCGACGTCATCCCCGGCTAAACGCCGGGGCCTCATTGAAGCACCTGTCGGGCCTGACCACCGAGAGACAGCGGCCCGTCATCCCCGGCTAAACGCCGGGGCCTCATTGAAGCCGCGCCAGAAGGGGTCGGGTTGAATGTCTCGAGCTGCGTCATCCCCGGCTAAACGCCGGGGCCTCATTGAAGCTCGACGTCAACGGCAATGCCTTCCAGCGCGACGTGCTGGTCATCCCCGGCTAAACGCCGGGGCCTCATTGAAGCACAAAGTGACATGTCGAGGCATGAGATCGACGCATGGCACGTCATCCCCGGCTAAACGCCGGGGCCTCATTGAAGCCCGAGCCTCCACGGCCGTGAACGGGCCGTGCATCCACAGTCATCCCCGGCTAAACGCCGGGGCCTCATTGAAGCGTCAACGCTGTGGCCGAAGGCCGTGGCGTGTCTGCTGTCATCCCCGGCTAAACGCCGGGGCCTCATTGAAGCCTACGCGATCCCCCGCCTCACCTTGATCACCCTGCGGTCGTCATCCCCGGCTAAACGCCGGGGCCTCATTGAAGCCGAAATTCGCCGCACGCCCCCTGCGGCGAACCGCCGTCATCCCCGGCTAAACGCCGGGGCCTCATTGAAGCGGCTCAACCGCGGCCTTCTGTCGCAAAAGGAGACCAAGTCATCCCCGGCTAAACGCCGGGGCCTCATTGAAGCGACTAGCTGATTGACCAGGTCTGTAACCCCTGTCGGCGTCATCCCCGGCTAAACGCCGGGGCCTCATTGAAGCGTCGTTCCCGCGAGGGGCTGTCAGACTTTGGTCGAAGGTCATCCCCGGCTAAACGCCGGGGCCTCATTGAAGCCGCGATCGAGGCTGGGAGTACAGGGATTCATAACTGCGTGGTCATCCCCGGCTAAACGCCGGGGCCTCATTGAAGCAGGACTACATTCTTTCTGTCGATTGGGGGGATATCGGGGTCATCCCCGGCTAAACGCCGGGGCCTCATTGAAGCGAAGGGAGTGACTATGTGTCGCACCTTCCCATCGCAATGTCATCCCCGGCTAAACGCCGGGGCCTCATTGAAGCGAGCATACCATCAGTGAATCCATCCGTGCCGCACTTGTCATCCCCGGCTAAACGCCGGGGCCTCATTGAAGCCAATATCTTTTTCTGTGTCTTTATCACTCATGGTTGGGGTCATCCCCGGCTAAACGCCGGGGCCTCATTGAAGCGGACGTGGCCACCGATAGGGTGGTGACCGCGTTGCCGTCATCCCCGGCTAAACGCCGGGGCCTCATTGAAGCCCATCGCCTTGATCTGGCAACGGCACGCCACACCGGCGTCATCCCCGGCTAAACGCCGGGGCCTCATTGAAGCCCATCTTCATGGTCTGCGGCCACATTGCCGGTCAACTGTCATCCCCGGCTAAACGCCGGGGCCTCATTGAAGCATATGTCCACCGGAAGCCGGTTTTCATCTCGCACGGTGACGGTCATCCCCGGCTAAACGCCGGGGCCTCATTGAAGCGAGGCATAACACCTGAATTAACCGGCGCGCCACTGCGCCGTCATCCCCGGCTAAACGCCGGGGCCTCATTGAAGCCATGGCAACCCCTACCACCACCACCGGAGGAATGAATGGTCATCCCCGGCTAAACGCCGGGGCCTCATTGAAGCTCTGGATCTCGCCAGTAGCTGTCGGGGCCTTCGTTGTCATCCCCGGCTAAACGCCGGGGCCTCATTGAAGCTGTTCCCTTGGCCCGAACATATCGCCCTTTGAAAATGGTCATCCCCGGCTAAACGCCGGGGCCTCATTGAAGCATGTAGTAGTTGATGTCCTCATCAGACCACAGTGCCGGTCATCCCCGGCTAAACGCCGGGGCCTCATTGAAGCAGCGCATTGTGCGTGTCACGTTCGCGCCCGTCGATTGGTCATCCCCGGCTAAACGCCGGGGCCTCATTGAAGCCAGAGGTCGGGGTCAGCACCGAAGCCGCCTTGATGGCGTCATCCCCGGCTAAACGCCGGGGCCTCATTGAAGCGGGCTCTGATTCGGTACTTTGCTGCTGCGGTCTGTGGTCGTCATCCCCGGCTAAACGCCGGGGCCTCATTGAAGCAACGAACCCACCGGGCTGGTATTCCACATCCGGCCCAAGGTCATCCCCGGCTAAACGCCGGGGCCTCATTGAAGCTTGTTCCAAATCCGGGTACATTTCTCTCGACCGTTTTGTCTTCCCCGGCTGAACGCCGGGGCCTCATTGACGTTTATTGCGGGCACCAAGCTTGAAGGCAGTCATTGCTGAACTACCCGATGGCAGACGTCGAAAGGTGCCGCGGCGCGAGTTCTTCGATCTGGCGGGAAAGACGCGGGACGTGATTGACGCTGAAGTCCGACTACCAGGTTCAGCCCGTGAGATCAGCGTTGAACCCTCTGCCTGGCACGATTACCGGTGCGGTGGGTAAGCAAGCGACAGCGCCAGGAGTATCACCACCAGTGCAAAGCTGATCGCCATGCCGCCTACGACGAGCAGGCCCGGCAGCCCGAACCACAGCCACCAGGCCAGGGCGCTTTCGGGCACGCCTGCCAGTTTGACCACGGACAGGCCGATGCCGAGCCAGGTCGCTAATCCGATGACGATGTGAGAGGTACGCACCTCCGGCCTCCAGGTCGCACTTGGGTTTCAGGTCAGAGTAGCTGATCTCAGGTTCTTGATTCCACATTTCGAGCGTCCGCCACACACA
>PWLL01000100.1 GCA_003559395.1 Candidatus Iainarchaeum sp.
GTAACGTTAAAATGAAGTGTTTTTGACCACGGCTGTATATCAACAAATAGTTCAATGGTTTCATTAGCATCTAAATTTTTACCTTCAGAATGTCCATCTCCAAGATAAACTGCATAAGAAAAATATTCTCTATTTTTTGGAACATTATTAAAACTGGCTTTTCCGTTTCTTGTAAGTTTTGGTGTTTCTGCTAAAACCTTATATTCTTCTTGTTTATAGTATAATAAAACATACGCATTTGAAATTGGTTTTTCTTCTTTATAAACAAAAACTTCAACATTTCCACTGTTTAGTTCATTTGCTTTTTCTAAATATATAGTTATGTTAGAATCTAAAGAAGTAATTGTTTTTGGTAAAGGAGAAAGATAACCTCTAGAAGTTGTATTTAAAACTAAAATTTGATATTTGTAATCTTCTTCAACAAAAAATAAAGAAGAACTGGAGTTCTTTTTTCTTAAACCTGTTGCTTCAAAAGAAGAATTTGAATCTTCGATTAATGGTTTTCTATAAACTTCTATATCTGCAAAAACTGGTTCTTTTGTATCTTTGTCTTTTAAAGTCACATCTATATATTTATAAGTGTTTATTGTACAATCAACTTCATCTAAAGAAACATATGGTTGTAAAAGAGGATGGTCACAATTAATTTTATCATCTATACAATAATCGCTATATAAAGGGTCAGAACAATCAAAATCTTCAAGCTCTTTTGCAGTTAATAACAAAATTTCTTTTTCAGTTGTTGTTTTTGAAGAAACTACTGCAGGGCCTATTTTTGGAATAGATACATATCCTTCTTTTGATGCTGAATAATAATAACCACCTTTATCTAAATTAAAAACAAAAAAACCATATCTATCAGTAACACCATCATTATAAAGAACATCTGATAAAAATTCTTGATAAATATTTACTGAAGAACCATCTAGGCCATTATTATTTAAACCTTTAACAAAAAAAGAAAGTTCTCCAAAAGTATTTTCTGGTATATCTATTCTATCTAAGACAACTTGATCGTTATTAGGCACAATTGCATTTGTTTTATTTTCATAGTTTTCTGATCGAGCACTAAATCTTAAAGTACCACATCTGTCAGGAGTTGTTACATTTATTCTTCCTGTACTTATTTCTACGTTATTAGGTTCTGGGTTTACGGTGTTGTTTGAACACATAAAATCCAATGATAATCTTTCTGTGATAATATTATTATTAGAAGTAATAAAAGAAATGGATCTTACGACTTCTGGAGTATCATAGTCCTCTAAATGAAACTCAACATCCAACGATAAAACAAAATCTATAAAAGAAATATCTTTAGATAGCTTAACTTCTTTTTCTTCAGGAACATATTCTTCTTTATCTACATTTATGTTAATTGTTCTTGCACGTATATTATAAAACTCAGCATAACCAAGAGCATCCGTTGTTTTTTGAAGTAACATTTCTTCGTTTCTATATAAAGAAACATCAGCATTAGCTACCACATTACCTAATTCATCTGTAACCATCACATCAAAACTATAATCTGAAACAAATATGTTTGCAAACAACAGCAAATAAACTAACAAAGCAACAAGTAATACAAAAATAAGAAAACTAGGCACAAAAGAATCTATCTGGTCTATGATTTTATTTATTGGTATTATCTTATTTATTTTATCTAATAAAGAATAATAAAGATCTTCAAAGAAAAAATAAATTCCTGCAAAGAAAGTTTTAATTATTTTTAAAATTGATTTTTTTTCAAAATCGTTTTTTGGTTTATTTATATCAGTCATATTTATCTTATTTTTTAATTATTCGTCTGAACAGTGATTTGTATTATCTAGCTCTGCATCTCGTTTTATAAGATTTATTTCGTCAACATCATAATCTAATAGATCTTCAACCCAATAGATGTCTGTTCTTTGATGGGTATTCCAAATACAGGCTTTTTCATTTTTTATAAGACTAAACAAATCATCTAAAGTATCTAGATTACTAATGTCAGATGAGTTAACCATAATATTATTATTATTAAATTTTATACTATGTCCTGATTCTGACAAATTATTTTTTAACCAATAAAACATTGAGTTTGGATCATTATCTAAAATCGGTCTATCTAAAGTTATTTTATAATCATCTAAATTATCTTTAAAATCTTTTGGGAAATACACATTGGATTTTAATAATTTATTTGATGGACTCTGTGAATCAAATTCTACAGCATGATGTGAATAATTAAATGGAGGAGTGTCTAACATTGCTTTTTTGTCTTTATAAATGTCATCAACATTATTAACATCTGTCCAAGTAAACCAACTATCTGTATTTATTACTTGTATCTGATCTGTCTCATCATTTACAAGCACATATTCTAAATCTTTATTATTGATACAAGATGCTTTAGCATAAACAACTGAAGGAATCGTAGGCACATAAGATAAAACATAATTTGGAATCATTTGAGCATCATAAGATTGTACTAAAGAAAACAAATGGTTTTTTCTATTTATTGCTCTTTCAAGATTGTTTGTAAATACTTCTGTATTTAAACTAGATAAAGATGCAGTAGCATCAAAAGAAGTGTCTGTTAGACTATCAATATTGTAATTGTAAGAACCATCTTCATACAATCTCAAATCTCCAAACAAAGGATTTATTTTCAGACCATAGTCTCTATCTTCATAATCTTGGTTTTGTAAAGGCATATTTATTGGAAGATAGTAAAACAAACTTCTTTCACGTGTTGATATTGGGTTTTGTAACCTAATAGTTATTTCAAGGTCATCTGGATCACCATCTAAATCAAAATCATTAAAACTAACTAAAAACCTTCCAGGCTCTGGGTTGTTTCTAGAAATACTATATGTTTTGTCTTCATCTTCTATAAATTCTTTTAAATCAACAGCGACACCGTTGGTAATTGTTGAATACAAAATTCCACAAGTTGCATCTTCTCCTCCATAACAATGAACAAAGTCTTCCAATAATCTATCAGAAACAACATCATACATCAAATCTATATAAAAATCATTAAAACCATCTTCAACATGTTTAAATAAATTAATCAACATCTGAGTAGAATCACAATATAACGCAGGAGTATCATTAACATCTACAACACAATCTTCAACTTCTGCATAATTATCCCAGTTAAAGATGATCTTTGGAAGTGCATCTTCTCCAGTCTTACATTCATCTTCTGGTTGGTCACAGTTTCCTATTATTATGTTACCCTCTTCTTGGCCACCATAACCTATACAAAAAGTGCCATCTACAGAAGGCATATCAGATGGGCTTTCATAACTAAATATTATAAAGCCATGTGCTCTATCAAAAACTATGTCTCCTCTATATTTGTTATCTTTGTGAGTAAAAGAAATAGTGTTTTTTATTCTGTCATCAAATATATTTTCTATTTCGTTTGTATTTATTTTTATATTATAACTTATCAAATCAGTTTCATTTCTATCTACAACAAAATCATTATCAAAAATAACATTATTAAACAAAAAATCAAACTCATCTGCATAATATACTACATCCTTAATCATAAACTCATGAGCTTTTGTTTTATTTTCTATTTTGTAACTTCCACTAACTAAACAATCCCCAATCTCGTAACAATTGATAGGACCACTAAAGCTATCAGTAGATAATTTCAATAAATCACCACTATCATAAACAAAAACATCCAAAACTATTGGTAGAGAATATTCTCTTGAGATGCCTTCTGGATCATAAGTAAAATTAACATCTATTTTAACTTCTGTTTTTCCTGTTAATTGGTAGTCTTCTCTTTCTATTTTAAAACTAATATTTATTTCTTGCCCAGAAGCAAGGCTACGATTATCTGGTAAAGAACCATAAACAGATTCCATGATTTTATTTTCTGAAATTATAGGGTTATCTATTTGAACATCAATAATATCATTTATAATTATTTCTTTATCAGTATTATTTTTAAAATGATAATCAAAAGTAACTTCATTAAACATATCTTTTATTAGCTCCACACCAATTTTGTTTTCTTTTGAAGAATAAACACCATATTCATAAGCTTCAAAATTCACTCCATCTCCAACATCTATATATTCTACACTAATATCTAAATCAGCATCTAAAAGATTAAAAGATACTGGCTGATCTTGTAGACTTACATTTATAATATTTTTAAAGAAACCAATATCATTAGAAGAATAATCCGTATCAAACTCAGAAAGTTCTAAAATAACAGGTGCAGAAATCAATGTGTTTTCTCTACATCTTAAGTTTTTTTGTTTATTTTCTTCTAAATTTTTATTCGTTTCTATTTCATCAACATATGTTTCTGTATTATCTTTAAAGCTTATATCTTCTATAGTCGTATCTCTAGAAGTTAAATTTCTTATATAATATTCTTGTTTATTAAAGTTATTTTGAACAACATAAGAACCACTTTTTATAATCCCTATATCATAAAATAACTTGTTTTCTTCTAAAGGCTCTTGGTTATAATCCAAAAGAAGATAACCTATATGAACATCTTTTACAATAGAAATTGTATTGTTAGGTGTAGAAAATTCAGAATAAAAAAATTCAAAAACAATTGTTTCTATTTCGTTATCGTTAA
>PWLL01000018.1 GCA_003559395.1 Candidatus Iainarchaeum sp.
ATGACGATTATGAGTTTGTATGTGTTGAAGACTATGATCAATCTTTAGAATATGGAGATGATTGTTGTTCAGATTGTTTTGTTTATCTAGGAGATGATTATTATGAATGTCGTCCATTAGAAGATTGTGAAGTTGCAGATTGTACACCAAATCAAGAAAGTTGTTTTGGTGATGATGAAGAGTGTTGTTCTGGTTGTTGTGTTTATGTAGATGAATGGTATTCTTATTGTGCACCAATGGAATATTGTGACGATGATTGTATACCATCATATACAGATGAAAATTGTAACTCTGATGAAGAGTGTTGTTCTGGTAATTGTCAATATGCAGGAGAGGATATTTCTTATTGTGCAGAAGTTTATGACTAATATGTTAAATCTTTTTTTATTTTGATTGATTAAATAAAAGATTATTAAAAAAAACACTAGATTATGTTCATTTTTTAATATTAATTAAAATTTCACAAAATGTGTAAATTATTGGTGAAAAAAATGCCTGTAAACAAAATTTGTAACGAAGATTTTTTATTAAAAGATTTAAATTATAGGCTAGAAAAAAGATGTATTATTAAAAAAGAATTTTTTAATGAGTTTATTAAACTTATTAATAAAATATCAAATAAAGACGATACAAAAGATTATAACCACACAATTTATTTTGATAATGACACTCATGATGTTCCTTTTAATTTTTCTATTAAAGCTAGAAAATATTCGGATAACCCAGATGTTGGAAAAATTAAATATTCAGACAAGTGGATTTATGAAGTGAAAAACACTATTTTTAAAAATGGATTAATTACCGGTAATAAAAAAAAAGAACATATAACAATAAAAGAAATTATTAAAAAAATAAATTCAGAAAAGATACATGATGTGTTTAATTTTGAAAAAAAATTGTATCCACGTCTTTTAAATACTTATAAAAGAAATCACTATATATTAAAAAACAACAAAACTATAAGAATCACTATTGATACAAACATAAAATATTATGCTTTTGAAAAAAACTTAAATTATTTTAAAATAGGTCAAGAAGATTTTATTCGTATAGAATTAAAAACACCTGCAAAATTTAGAAAATCAATATCAATAAATCACATCTTAAAAATTTTTAAAAAATATGATGCTGCAAATATTATTTCTAAAAAAGATGCAGGATATAATTATTATAGCAAATATTTAAGTCAGAAATTTGGTAATCATCCAAGATCAAATATGGAACTTGAATCCAAATTTAATTTAAAAAAACAAAATCAAACAGTATTTCAAAAAATAAGAGAAGATTTTTTAAAAAATGAGGTAAAAGGTTTTAAAATATATTCAAAATATCCTTTTGTTATAGAAAAAACTGAATTCCATTTTTATGTAAATAAAAAAAATACTAATAAAAATTATCGAATAAATTTAAAACAATTTGAAAAAAGTCTAGTTGTAAAAAGCAATTTAGAAATTATAAAAGATAAATTTGGATTAAATAATATTTTAAAAAGAAAAGAAGTTTATATAAAATTAGATCCTAATATATTAAAGTTACCTTCTAAAGATATAAATAGAAAAAGAAAATATTTTATTGTAGAAAATGAA
This sequence comes from Candidatus Iainarchaeum sp., assembly GCA_003559395.1. Lineage (GTDB taxonomy): Archaea > Iainarchaeota > Iainarchaeia > Iainarchaeales > CSSED10-239 > CSSED10-239. Next base: position 1,587 of record PWLL01000018.1, read on the forward strand.
TTAGGATATACTTATTGTATATTAATTGATAGGTCGTTATCGTATAGTATGATAAAAAAATGTAGAGAATTATATCAATTAGAAATAGAAGTGCTTTTACAAGACCCATCAAAAGAAGAACTTAATAAAAAAATAGAAGATGTTGCTTTTATTTCTAATTTCATTTTTAAAAAATATTCGTTTTTAAAACCAACTACATTAACAAAACAAGAATGGATTTATCAAACAGATAATTGATTTTTTAAATAAAATTTAAAATTGCTATGGTCCATTGTTTTTATTCAAAATGACGTTGTTTTTTTTCAACAGATTTTTTTATAATTGTTAAACTTTTATATGTTGTTTTTTTATAATTTTAGGTGTTATTCGTATAAGTTTTTTTTTGTAATTTATATTTGTTTAAATTACGAATTAATTTTTGTTATAAAAATATTTTAGCACATATCATATAGATAGGCACATAATAGTTAAAAAATACACAACGAAATAGAAATACATATAACTTTAGGCTTTAAGCACTAGTAAGTAATAAAAAATAGTAAATTAAAAGAAGCAATAAAATGTATTAGAAAATAAAATATAAATGTCTTATTATAAATATAAATTATTTTCTATTGTATTTAACATTTTATGTTTTCTTAATCTTATATACTAAAAAATAAACAATTGCAGTAACTATGTTAAAAACGATTGCAAAGACAATCCATAATATTTTTGTGCTTGATGAAAGTTGTTTATTGTTTGTTATAACATCATAAACTACCCAAATTGCTGCAAGTAATGAAATGATTCCAATTAAAGATATTCCAAAATTCATATTCTCCCCCCCAATTAAATAAAATTATTTGATCTTTTTTAAAGTGTTTTGAATTATTTTTTTAATTTGTTTACTAACACTACTAGTTGTATAATCACAAGTATAGCAATAGCAATCCACCAAAATAGATTTACTAAATTAATATTTTTACAAGTATCTAATACATTTACTAAAGGTAATCCACAGTTAGTTAATTTCTGAGTAAATGAAACAGATGTACTTCCTAAGATATCATAATCCATATTAAATATTTTTATATATCTTAATGCAAAAACAATAGCTGCAAGAAAGACCCAAACAAAGCTAACAATATTTATTTTTTTTTTATTCATGCTTTATATCTCCTTTATATGTTTTTTAAAAATTTAGACAACTCCAAAAAATTTTAAAATTAAAATTACTCCTAACCCAGCAAGTCCAAAAATACCAGATACAAATATGGTTAACCAAAAAGGTAGTTTGATTCCAATAAGTGCACAAATAATAAATCCTATAATCCCAAGAATACTATTTATTAAGAAATTTTTAAAAAACACTAAAAATACAATTGTTAAAATTATTAAAATAATTCCAATTATCAAACTAACTGGATTATTTAATAAACTATTTATTCCTGTTTCTACTCCATTACTAACGATAGTTAAATCAATCATGATCTTCTCTCCTATATTTATCTAAAATAGTAAGAATAAGTGTTTTAAATCTAATAATATTCTAAATAATATAAATAATATATGTTACAAACAGTGTATAAAGAGATTTATTTGAAAAAAAAGAGTTTTTGTTTTTTTATAATAAATATTTAGTAAAGTTTTACAATTATTTTTAAGATAATAAAATTAAACAATTATTTTTAAACTTAACCATACTTAATAAATATATAGTTTGGAGGTATTTATATGTACAAAGAAGTTAATAAGAATTATTTATTTAAAGAAAATAACGGATATTCCAAACCCTGTTAACTCTATTTTTAATTTAATTGGTAATACCCCAATTTTAAATATATCTAAATTTAATAATGTTAATCTTTTTGCAAAGCTTGAAGGCTATAATATAGGTGGTTCTATAAAAGATAGAATTGCATACAACATTATAGAATCTGCAGAAAAAAATGGATTATTAACTAAAGATAAAATAATTTTAGAAGCAAGTTCAGGAAATACTGCAATTGGTTTGTCAATGGTGGCTGCTGTTAAAGGTTATCAGATAGAAATTGTTTTAAACGAAGATGTTAGTTTTGAAAGAAAAAGAATTTTACAACTTTTAGGTGCTAAATTAATATTTAGTCCAAAAGAAGAAGGTACAGATGGTGATATAAGATTATTACAAAAGATTTATTCTAATAATCCTAATAAATATTTTTTAACAAACCAATATTCAAATCCAATAAACCTATTAACACATTATCATCAAACATCAAAAGAAATAATAAATCAATTACCAGATATCACACATCTTTTTGTAGGTGTTGGTACTTCTGGTACTGCAGTTGGTTTATCAAAGGCTTTAAAAGAATGCAATCCAAATATAAAAACAATAGCTGTAGAACCAGAAGAAAACCATAAAATATTCGGGTTAAAAAATATGTATGAATCAATAATTCCAAAGATATATACAAAAAAGTATTTTGACAAAATAGAAACTGCCTATACAAAAGAAACATATTCTTCAACTAAAGAACTTATTAGAGAAAGAGGTTTGTTAGTAGGTATTAGTTCTGGTGCAGTTTATTCTGTTGCAAAAAGATATATTGATAGAAAAGAAGAAGGTAATTATCTAATGGTATTTCCAGATAGATTTGAGAGATACGCAAGTATCTCTTTTTAGTTTTTTTTAAAAAAATTAAGAAGGTTTCCTAGATTAAACATTACAAGTTCTCCTCAAAATCTAATAATGCTTCATCACTAAGTTTATCTAAAGAATCAAATTCATTTTTTAGTTTTGATTCTTTTTCTAGAACTAATAAATAATAATCTATTGCTTTTATTATTATTTTTTTTCTATTAAGACCAGATACAGAACTTATTTGATTTTGTTTTGTATCTACTTCTTTTGTTATTTCTATTTCCATTTTATTTCACCTAATATATTATAGAGATAAATTAATTTTAAATCTTTGTTCTTATTAAATTGCATAAGTGTTTTTCCGATAGGTTTTTATATAAGTTTACACCTATATTTATATATAAATATATAATGTGTTATATAACTTTATATAATTGGTGAAAATATGCAAAAAACAGAAACAAAAATAATTCATTATCCTAATCTAAAAACAGTGTTATCTGTAGAAAATCTTTTAAAAGACTCAAATCAAATTATGACAAGAGAAGATATTAAAAAAAGATTATCTAATAAAATAATGCATCAAACCTTAAATGTTATTTTAGAATATTTAAAAGATAGTGGAAAGATAATAGATGGTAGAAAAGGAATCTTGTGGGTTTACAATCCAAGTTCTAAACTTGATAAAGCAGTAAAGGATGGAATAGAGTTATAATGAATAATTAAAGACCTATAAGAGTAATTATAACTGGAGATGCAAGAGAAGAATTTGATGATCTAAATAAAATTGTTGGGCAAGAAATAAAAAAAGGAATAACAAACAGTGATCATCAAATATTATTAAATTCAATAAAACAAAAAATTGATTTATTAAAAGCTAATCCACAATATGGCATAAATATTTCTAAAAACAAAATTCCAAAAAAATATATCTTTGATTATGATGTAAATAATCTTTGGAAAATAAACTTGTCAAATGCTTGGCGAATGATTTATACTATAAAAGGAGACAAAGTAGAAATAGTTTGTATTATTTTAGATTTATTGAACCATAAAAAGTATTCTAAAAAATTTGGCTATAAAAAAGATTAATTTTTTAATTAAGGGCTTTTAACTTTTTATAATAAGCCTCTAGTGGGATTTGAACCCACGACCTACAGTTTACAAGACTGTTGCTCTAGCCACTGAGCTATAGAGGCAAAATAAACAAATATTTTAGAAAAAAAGCATTTCTAATAATATATATAGATTCAGAAAACTTTAAAAAGAGATACATCTTTTTTATATTTGTAGACTTTTGTTTATATACAAAGATGATTTAATGACTATAAGAAATAATGCAAAAATTAAAAAAAAAGTTGGAAGAGAAAGAGAAACAACTGAAACAGTATCCAGAGTATTAAGAAATAAAGTTGAGTCTTGGGGGTCATATGGACATAAAGAAAAATATTTTTTGTTGTTTAAAACTATTCTTCAAAATAAACCAATTTCTTTTTTAGAAAAAAGATTTAGTAATACCAATATAAAACCACAAGTTATGTTTTTAGGACCAGGAAAAGGAGGCTATATTCCTGTTTTCAATTCTGTTTTATATTCAAAAAAAATAACCCCCGAAATAGATGTATTTGCGTTAACTAGAAATCTTTCTGAAGAAGCAAAAAGAATTGTTCGAAAAGATTTTTCCTCAAATGACACCAAAATTCCTTTTGAAAGATTAAATACTAAAACAAGAACAAAAAAAGTAAAAGAACTTCAAGAAGCTTTTCTTCATAAATATGATTTGATAATGGCTCCTCTAAGTGTAGGCTTTCACACTTTATACCCTGCAAATGCTTTATTTACAACTGCTTTAATGTTAAAAAAAAGAGGTAAAGCATATGTTCAAATAAGTGATCAATTTGCTCAACAATATTTATTTACAAGATCACCTCCTATGAAAAAACATTTTGAAATGTTAAACAATTTACCTCAAATATTTCAACGTTTTGTAGAGGCTCATAATAAAAGAAACAACACAAAATTAAAATATACTTTAAAAAAAATAGAAAATAGTAAAGATATTAAAAAAAGTATTTTTTTTGAAATAACAAGAACAAGTTAAAAGATGTTTCTTAAAGCATCTACTGGTTTTAACTTTGATGCTTTTTTAGAAGGAAAGATTCCAGCTATAACTCCAACAAATAAAGATAAACCCATTGCTAACAAAACAATTTGTGGTGTTAGAACAATTATAAACATATCAAAACCTTTAGTTATGGCATAATATTCAACAAGCTTAGCAATTCCATAACCTAGTCCAATACCAATAATCCCACCTATTAAAGAAAGAACAACTGATTCTACAAGAAAAATAAAAACAATGTCTGATATTTTTGCACCAATTGATTTTAAAATCCCAATTTCTTTTATTCTTTCAAGAACAGAAGTATATATTGAGTTCATGATACCAATACTTCCAACCACAACTGAAATTAAAGCAATTGCAACTAAAACAACAGTCAACATATTTAGTACCATCTGTATCATATTTAATATTTGTTGAGATGTAATAACTATAAATGTGTCTTCTTCATGATCTCTTTCAAGTCTTCTTTCTACTCTTTCTTTTGCATATTCAATATCTTCTCTATCATCTATTCTTAACATTATTTGTTCAAGCCTTTCTCCAATTCCAAAAAGAGATCTACCTACTTCTAAAGAAGTGTATATTTGTGAATCATCTTGTACATTTCCTACAGATTCTAAAATGCCAACAACTCTAAAATCATATCCATCCACCTTTATTCTATTTCCGACTTCTACTTTTCTTTCAAAAAAGTGATCTGCAAAATAAGGGCCAACAACGATTTTTCTTGAAGTTTGTCCTTGTATAGATGTTCCTTCTCTAAGTTCTAAACCCATTAAATCTATTACTTCATCAAAATCTTTTTCAGAAATAAAAGCATTTAACTGAAATTTTTCTTCACGCCTAAATTCAATAGAAGACATTTTATATGAATATCCAAAGGCTTTGTCTATTTCTGGCAATCTTTCTAAATTTTGTAAATCTCTATCAGTTAGTTGTTGTTCTGTTGCAGTTCTTGTACTTAGGTTTGAAAAATCTCCTGTTCTTCCGCCACCAAAAGTAGATGGGATAACAAAGATGGTATTTGTTCCAAAAGTTTCAAACATACTTTCAACTGAATTAAAAAGTCCTGTACTTAATAATATCAAAGCAATTACTGCAGTGATACCTATAACTACAGATAAAACTGTAAGAAAAGATCTTACTTTTCTTCTAAAAATGTTTTTTACAGTTAAATTAAGTAATTGTTTTATTTTTTCGGAATTCATATACTATCTTTATTTTTTAAACAATTTTAAAATGTCTTTATATGCTGGTTTAACAATAATCTTAAATAACCATTTAAGTATGATTATAAAAAGACTTAAACTAACAACACCTACAACAACATATAATATGCTTGTTATTACTAACATAAGGCCTGTTGTTTGTGCAGGTTGACTTATAATATCAACTTCTATTGTTTCTGTTATTGTTTGTTCATCAAGATTGCTGTTTTTATAGATTATTTTTATATCTAGGTTATGTTTTCCCGATACGTCCAAGGTATCAAATCTTAGTTCTATATTGTCATAATTGTCTTTTTCTATAGTTCCTAAAAAATACCTTACCTTTCTTTCAAGAGCGTCACTTGTAAGCTCTACATAAACTGATTCAGCATCAACATTTCCAACATTGTATATCTCTAGATCAATTGATTCTCTATTGTTTGCTTCAAAAGAATAGTTTGTACCAACTCTTTGTAAGTTTAATAACAATTCAGGATTGTCAATAACTTCAAAGCCAACATGTCTTTGAATAGCATATTCTCCTTCATAGTCTTTATAGGATATATTTATTGGTAAAGTATAGGTTTTGTTTGTTGCGTATCTGTCAACAAGTATACTAAATTCAACATAGTTTGTTTCACTAGCTCTAAGACTTTCTATATATTTTGTTTTTATATCTAAAATTTTTATATCTTCATCTTCAGAATCACTCATTGTTACAAAAATATCTCTTGCATCTCTTCCGCTAAGATTTTTAATCGTAAGACTAATGTTTGATCTTGAACCAATCTTTACAGGATCAACAGATGTATCTATAATATCTACAATTGCTTTTTGAGAAGCTACATCTAAATCATATTTTTGTATGTTGTATATCTCTAGACCCTCTCTTCTGTATTTTAAACTAATCTCATATGTGCCTGCTGGCGCATTATATTCTGTTTTAAGATTAAATTTTAATATCTTGGTTTGATGTGGTGCAATTTTGTTTATTGTTCCAGAAATCTTTTCTTCTTCAACAAGACTAAAAGGATATTCTGGTTCAAGAATATATTCTATATTGTTTGCTTCAACATTACTTGTGTTTGTTAATTGTACCCACAACTCAAAATGGTCTCCTGGATTTATGGGTGTTGGCCTATAGTTGTATGTTGTTGCATCTAAGTTTACTATATCATAGTTTTGTGTAGCAGAAACTACATTTGTAAATAGCATAAAAGCTATTATAAAAAAGAAAACAAAACTTATTTTCTTTATATTTTCAGACATTGTTTATTCACCTCAAATTTTTAAATTTTATTATTCTTCTCTTAAAGATTCTATTGGTTCATGCTTTGATGCTTGGTATGCTGGTAAAAAACCAGAAATAATTCCAACCAAAAAAGAAAACCCCAAACCAAAAAAACAAACCAAAGGATTTATTGAATATGCAAATTCTGCACCTAGTAGGTCAGCAATTACACTTACACTTATTGCAAGTCCAATACCACCCAACGTTCCAAGAAAACCACCAATCAAACCAATAATTCCTGCTTCAAGCAAAAATATGGTTAAAATATCTGTGTTTTTTGCTCCAATTGCTTTAAGTATTCCTATTTCTTTTTTTCTTTCTACTACTGATGTGTACATAGAGTTCATTATTCCTACTCCACCAACTAACAAAGAAATACTTGCAATCCCAATTACAACAATTGAAACAATGTTTAATATTTCTCTTTGTTGTTCAGCTGTTCTTGCAGGAGTATTTACATCATAGTCATCTCGTCCTCTAAATCTGTCAAGTCTTTCATCTATTCTTTCTCCAACTGCTTCAATATCTCTATTTTCTTTTATTATAACATAGATTTTATCTATTATTTCTTCTTTAACATTAGTTATTTCTCTAATATTTTCAATAGAAACAAACATTCTTCTGTTTTTTCTTTGATCACCAGTATCATCTAATACACCTACAACATTGTAGGTTTGTGTGCCTAGTCTTAACCTTGTTCCTACATCTATTCTTCTTTTAAAAAGATTTTCATAGTCGTTATAATAATCATATCCTACAATTATATCCCGTGATCTACTATTTGAAAAACAAGCTCCTCTTAAGATAGTCATATCTTCTTGTTCAAAAAATTCTTCAAGATTATCAATCTTATAGCCTGTAATATTTATAAAACTTAATTCATTATTATAATTTATTCTTACAACACTTTCAATTGCAGGCACAACAAAATCAACATCAAAAATCCTTTCAATTTCTTGAACATCTTCGTTTGTGAACCCCGACTCTGACGCTCCTCCAAATGTTAAAAATTTAGAAGCTACAGTTATTTTTCTTGCACCCATTCTATCAAATTCACTAGTTATGCTATCTTGTAAACCTTGTGCTAAAGACATTAAAGAAACAATTGCTAAAACACCTACGATTACACCAATGATTGTTAACCAGCTTCTTAGCTTTCTTCTTTTTAAGTTTTTTATAACAAATGGAACTAAACCAATCATTTAATTTTCACATTTTTGTCTTCAACAATTAGTCCATCTTTTATTTTTATTTGTCTTTTTGTTTTTTCAGCTATGTTTTTATCGTGGGTTATTATTATTATTGTTTTTCCTTTTTTGTTTAAAGTATATAATAATTTTAGTATTTCTTTGCTTGATTTTGAATCTAAGGCGCCACTAGGTTCATCTGCTAAGATGATGTCTGGGTTGTTGGCTAAAGATCTTGCAATAGCAACTCTTTGTTGTTGACCTCCAGATAATTCTGTTGGTTTATGATCAAGTCTTTCTCCTAAACCAACACTTTTTAAAATATCTTCACAATGACATTTTCTATCTTCAACTTCTTGAAATAACATTGGTAGTCTTACATTTTCTAAAGCCGTTAAAGTTTGAATAAGATTAAACTCTTGAAAAACAAAACCAATTTTTTTACCTCTTATTCCTGCTAGTTGATTTTCTGTATAGTTGTTTATGTTTGTTTTATCTATATATACTTCTCCGTTAGTAGGAAGATCCAAAGCACCAATAATGTGCATAAGAGTAGACTTGCCTGATCCAGAAGGACCCATGATAGAAGCAAAATCTCCTTTATATATTTTTAAGGAAACTCCTCTCAAGGCTTTTACTTCGACTTCTCCCATCTTATATATCTTATGAACATCTTTAAGTTCTAGAACTATTTTTTTTTTAACCATGTTTTTTCTTTCTTTTATTTTTAAAATCAATTATGAAAATTTCTTCTATATTTTTTTTTCTAAAAACTTTTGTTAAATCTATTGCTAATTTTAAAGAAGGGTTATATCTGTTATGTTCTAACGCATTTACAGTTTGTCTTGTTATTCCAGTCATGTCTGCTAGTTCTTGTTGTGTCCAATTGTTATTTAGTCTAAGTTCTTTTATTTTGTTTTTCATTTTTTTCAATATTTATTTTTTTTTAAAATACCAACCAATTATTAACAAAATTATTCCTATAAGAATAAACCATGAATAAAGGTTCCAGTCAATAAGCGCTGTAAAAAAAAGAATTACAATTGCAAAAACAATTAATATAGCATCTTTTGTTATTTTCATAAATTTCTCGTTTGTTTTAAATATTTGTAAATGTATAATATATGTTACATATTTATCTATATATCAAAACCTTTTTAAATAGTTTTTTTTAATTTTGTTTTTGTTTTATTTTTACAAAAAAACAACTCTTTATAAACATTAATATTTACATATATTTATAGATAAAAATGATTATTTATGATATTAGGAAACGAACTTAGTGCAATTATTTGGTTTTTAGTATTTGTTGTTATTGGACTTTTTTTAGGACAAATCTTATCTGGATTTGGAAAAATACTAGTTACTAAAAAAGAATATAATTCAAAGATGTATAAAATTATGTTAAACATCTTTAAACATCCAGAACCAATAAAGCTGATTTTCTTGTTTTTGTTTATTAATCTTGGTTTGTCTTATCTAACTATTCCTTTAAACATTTTAGTTTTTATTCAAAGAGCAAGTCATGTAGTCTATGTTTTTATGGTTGCTTGGATAGTTATTAAATTTGTGATCGGACTAATAGACGAATATATAAGTCCAAAAACTAAAGATAAAAAAACCCACCAAATCATTCCAGCATTAAGAACTTTAACAATCGTTGTTTTTTTAATTTTTGCTGTTTTAGTAATCTTGTCTAATTTTGGATATAATATAAGTACTTTGTTAGCTGGACTAGGTATCGGTGGTTTAGCTGTTGCTTTAGCATCTAAAGATCTTTTAGAAAACCTCATTAGTGGAGTTATGTTGTTTTCAGAAAAAAACTTTAATGTTGGAGATACTATCAGTATAAATGATACTTTTGGAGATGTTTATGAGATAGGACTAAGATCAACAAAGGTAAGGACTTTTGATGGCACTCTTGTGGTTTTACCAAATTCCAGTATAGCAAACGGACGATTTGAGAATCTTTCTTTTAGAAAAAAGCGAAGAGAATTTTTTACAATAGGTGTTGTATATGACACAAGTGTTGCAAAACTAGAAAAAGCAAAAGCAATAATTAAAAACGTACTTAAGAAAAACAAAAAAGTTGATTCTGAAAATATTTTCGTTTCTTTTGAATCTTTTAATGATTATTCATTAGATATAAGAATTATTTATTTTATAGAAGAAATGAACTATGGTAAATTTTTAGAAATAAAAGATAAAGTAAACACAAACATAAAAAAAGAGTTTGAAAAAGAAAAAATACAAATTGCTTTCCCAACACAAACCATAGAACTTAAAAAATAGTTGCTTATGAACAACACTCCAGAAAAAGAACATTCAGACCCTAATGACTTTTATACAAAAGAAGAAGCTAAAAGATATGATAATAATACAGGTATGAAAAAATCACAATTTCTTTTAACAAAAATTGCACTTGATATAGCTGATATAAAAATAAACAAAGATATAAAGATATTAGATATTGGTTGTGGAACAGGGTTTTCTTTAGAATTTCTTTTTCAAAAAGGCGCCTCTAAGAAAAATCTATATGGTTTAGATCCTTCAAAAGAAATGCTTTTGTTAGCTAAGAACAAAAACTTTAAAGTTTATGAAAGTTCTTTTTTAAAGCTAAAAAATATTTCTGAAAAATTTGATATTGTAATCTCAATTTCTGCTTTACAATGGATACTAACTAATAAACCACATATGCAAATAAAAAACGAACTTAAAACACTAGCAAAAAATATTTGTTCTCTTTTAAAAGAAAAAGGAGTTTTTGTTTGTCAATATTATCCTCCTTTTCAAGAAGCAAACGAACTTCTTATTTCTAGTTTTAGAAAGAATAGGTTTTTTGTAGAAGAACATATTTACAATAAAGAATCACCTAAAAAAAGAAAATATTTTATGGTTTGTAGAAAATAGACGTTTTTAGGAAAATAAAACACATCTATTTAAAATAGTTTAGGATAATATATTATTTTTTAATAAATAAACTAATGTTTATATACTTCTAAGTTTTAATATATATAGATAAAAGAAAGATCAAATATGAAACCTATAAAAATAATCGTTTTTTTAATAATATTTGTTGGTTTACAAAATATTTATGCAAACGAAACATCAATAGACAATCTTGATATAAAGGTAAGGTCGTCTGTAGAGATTGACTTAGTTTCAGACTATCAAATAAACACACCAAATATACAAGTTGCAGAAAAAAACAATCTAAAAATGATTAGTGGACAAGATCTATTATTAAAATATAACTTTTATAATAACTTAAGCTATTCCTTTAAAATCGATTTTTGGTTTGATTATGTTTTAGAAGAATTTTCTGAATTTGATTTTTTATTGTTAGAAGAAGTTGCTTTTAAAGAAGACTGTATAGATAAAGGACGTATTTTAAGATATAACAACACAGATGTAAAAATACAAAAAGATAATAAAGAACATTTTTTGTGTGTTATAAAAGACTTAAAAGATCTTTCTAAAATAAGCTTTAAACTTAAACCAGAAGAAAATAACAAATATTTTTTACTAAGATCAACTCCTAGAATATTAGATAAAGAAGGAAGAAGATATAATCTTAATAGTTTTGTAGATATACAAAAACAACAAATGTTTGCAGAAGATACAGAAGAAACAGAAGATACAGAAAGAATAATAAGAGAAGAAGATAATGTTACACTAAACCCAAACTTTCAAGATAATAACAAAAGCAATTTAGAAAACTCACAAAACATAGAAGGACTCTTAGAAAAAACAAACAATATAAAAAGTGGAATCACTGGTTTTGTTACTTTAGGTTTATCACCTTTAGCTGTGATATTTATTGGTTTGATATTAGTTGTTGGCTTAGCTTTACTAATTACTAAGAAAAACAAAAAATTTGATAATATTGATGATCTTAATAGATTATAACCTTCTTTTTTCTAATTCCTATTAATTAAAAAGATTTCTATATATAATATATGTATATACTATTTAAAAAAGAGAAATCATGAATAACTATCAAGACTATGAAAAAAAATGGCAGAAGATATGGTCAGAAAAACAAATTGGGTTTGTAGATGTTTTAGAGAATAAACCTAAGTTTTTTATTATTTGGGCGTATCTTACAGTTTCTGGTTTTCATCATATAGGACACATGAGAGGTTTTTCTTATACAGATGCAATTGCAAGATATAAAAGAATGCTAGGTTATAATGTTTTGTTGCCTGCAGGAGGACACGCTACAGGAAACGGAGCAATTTCAAAAGCAATGAAAGTTAAAGAAAGAGAACCAGAAGTAATAAAACACTATAAAGAACACGGCCTAGAAGAAAAAGAAATAGAACAAATATCTACACCAAACGGGTTTGTTGATTTTTTTACTAAAAGATATGTTAAAGATTATAAAGATTTTGGATTTTTAGGAGACTGGAGAAGATTTACAGTTACGACAAATAAAGACTATCAAAAATTTATTGAATGGCAATTTAAAAAGTTAAAAGAGAAAAAACTTTTGATTCAAAAACCATATTATGCAACAGCGTGTGTAAAATGTGGACCAGTTGCAGTTGATCCTTCAGAGATGGATCTTTCAAAAGGTGGAACTGCTCAAAAACATGAATATACTTTAATAAAATTAAAATATAAAGAACCAAACGAATATGTTGTTGTTGTAACACTAAGACCAGAAACAATGTTTGGTCAAACAAACGTTTGGTTAGACTATGATGCAACTTATGTAAAAATAAAAGTAGAAGACGAGATTTGGATTGCAAGTAAAGAATTTGCAGAAAAAATAAAATTTCAAAAAGAAAAACCATCAATTGTTGGAGAGATAAAAGGAACAGATCTTGTTGGAGATTATTGTTTTGCACCATTAATAGAGAAACAAGTAATTATTCTTCCATCTAACTTTTGTGATAAAAAAATAGGCACTGGAATAGTTACTTCTGTACCCTCAGATGCACCCATTGACTGGATGGGGCTATATGACCTTCAACAATCAAAAGAACTTTGTGATAAATATGAGCTTGATTTTGAAAAAATAAAACAAATAGAACCAATACCTATAATAAAATCAAAAGACTTTGGAGAATTACCAGCAATAAACCTATGTAAAAAATTAAATGTTAAATCACAAAAAGATACAGAACTTTTAGAAAAAGCAAAACAAGAAGTTTATAAAAAAGGATTTCATACAGGTGTGATGCTAGACAACTGTGATAAATATAAAGGAATGAAAGTAGAACAAGCAAAAGAAGATATAAAAAAAGAACTGATATCTAAAAACCAAGCAGATATCTTTTATGATCTTTCTGAAGAAGTAGTTTGTAGATGTGGAGAGAAAGTTGTTATTAAGAAAGTAGATGACCAATGGTTTATAAAATATTCAGACAAACAACTTACAGAAAAAACAATTCAACACGTAAAAGAAATGATGATCCTTCCAGAACAATTAAAACAAAACTTTCCAAAAATATTAGAATGGTTTGAAGATAGAGCTTGTGCAAGACAAGGTAGTTGGTTAGGTACTAAATTTCCTTTTGATGAAAGCTATACAATAGAGCCTATTTCCGATAGTACTCTATATCCTTTGTTTTATCTAATAAGTCTATATACAAACCAGAAAATCATTAGTTTAGAACAACTAACAGAAGAGTTTTTTGACTATGTTTTTTTAAATAAAGGAGATTTAAAAGAACTTTCAGAAAAAATAAAACTTTCAGAAGAAATTATTAAAAAAATAAGAACAGATGTGTCTTATTGGTATCCACTAGATGTTAACTTAGGAGGAAAAGAACATCAGACAGTTCATTTTCCTGTGTTCTTAATGAACCATGTTGGCTTATTGCCAAAAGAATATTGTCCACAAGGCATATTTGTTAACTGGTGGGTTGTATCAAAATTTGGAAAAGTATCAAAATCTAAAGGCGGTATTGGAAACATAAAAGACGAAATCCAAAAATACTCAGTTGATGCAATGAGACTTTTCTATGCAAATGTTGCAAACATATTTACTGACATATCGTTTAATGAAGAAGATCTTAACAAATATAAACAAAGACTAGATAAAATATTATTGTTTTTTAAAAATATACTAGATGAAAAACTTTCAGAAAACAAAACCAATACGGATGCTTGGTTACAATCTAAGTTTAATAAAAGACTTAAGAATATAAAAAAAGCAATGGAGAATGTTGATTTTAAATCAGTAACAGACGATATATACTTTAACATATATAATGATTTTACATGGTATCTTAATAGAGGAGGCAACAATAAACAAACAATCTTCTCTCTAATAAACAAATGGATCTTGACTTTTGGTTTGTTTACTCCGCATATAGCAGAAGAACTTAATGAGATGTTAGGAAATAAATATTTAGTATCACTATCTAGTTTTCCAAAAGAAGACGCTACAAAAATATCAGACGCTTTAGAATCTCAAGAAAAACAAATAGAAGACCTGCTTTCAGATATAAGATCTGTTATAAAAATGAGTGGACTAAACAAGATAAATAAAATTACTTTGTTTGTTTCAGAAAATTGGAAATACGATCTTTATAAAGATCTAGAACAACTATTAAACGAAACACAAAATGTAGGACAAATAATTCCAAAACTTACAGAAAAATATTATACACACAAAAAAGAAGTAGGCTCTTTAGTTACAAGAATTATTAAAAACAGAAGCCTACTTATAACAACAACTAAACAAAAAGAACAAGAAAATCTTAGAGAAGCAAAAGTATTTTTAGAAAAAACATTTTCTGCAGAAGTAAAGGTTGTTTTTGCAGAAGATACCGATAATTCAAAAGCAAAACAAGCACTTCCTGGAAAAATTGGTATATTAGTAGAATAGACTTATTTATTGGGCGGACACACTTTTTATTTTGTACCCACCCAAAGATGTTTTTGTTAAAAAAAACATATCATTAGATTAATAAATATATTTACACTATATATTATATCTGTCAAAAGACAAGTTAGTTTAAGATTATATTTAAATAATAAATTTGATAAAAATGATCATAGGAATAG
>PWLL01000044.1 GCA_003559395.1 Candidatus Iainarchaeum sp.
AAAACAAAAATATAAAATTAGATGATTCTGATATAAAAATCATATTAGATGGTGTACCATTAGAAGGATTTATGTATAATAATTATTCAAATAAATATTTTTTTCCAAATGAATGTAAAGAATTAGATTTATATAGAAGTAATGTTGAACTATTAGATTCTGATTATAAAAAATCAATGGCTTTAACCTTATTAACGAGATCAATGATTAGGAAGATGCCATATTCTAGATTTAATTTATCTTGGTCAAAAATAAAGCAACTAAGAGACGAAGAATATAGTTATAAAAAATATAAAAGAAAAAGAGCTTATCATAACTTTAGTATAAAAGAACATTTTTTAAAAAATCTTGAAGAGTATAATAACGCAGTGTTTGATAATAAGAAGAATAATTTCGCAACCAACCAAGATATTTTTGACCTTATTCCTAAAATAAAGGCTGATCTAATATATCTAGATCCACCATATACAGGAACCATGAACAACTATTTTGGGTTTTATGGGCTTTTAGACGAATATGTTCTACAAAAAAAACTAAATCCTTTTAAAAACAACTTCATAAATAAAAACACAGCAATAGAGCTATTTGATAAACTTTTTTCACAACTAGGGAAATATAAATACTGGTTGTTAAGCTATAATAACACATCCTACCCAACAAAAGAACAAATACTTATGTTATTAAAAAAATATTCTAAAGATGTAAAAGTTATAGAAAAAAAACATAACTATCAAGTAACAGGAAAAACACAAAAATCTAAAAACAAAGAATATTTATTTATTGTTAAAAATAAATGATGTTATGAACAAATCAAAACAAATTTATGAAGACTATTGGAAAATCACGTTAGAATATACAGATTTTAATAATAACACTAAATTTCTTAAAATTTTAAAAACAATTGTAGAGTTTATAGATAATAACCATAAAAAAGAGTATTCAAAAGAAGACTATCAACAGCTACAACAAAAAATACAAGCTTTTACTAAAAAAAATATAACATCTGTTCGTAAAAGTATTAATCAATGTATTAAGCTCGGATTTGTTTTTCCTTTTTTAAAAAGCTATCCATTAGAAACAATTGATTTTTTAAATGCAAGAACAAATAGATTAAGAAGATCTATTTTATCTAAAATAATCTATCTTTATTCAAGTTTTAATAGATCAGTAACAAAAGACTCTCAACAAAGAGAAATTAACTTTCTTATAAAAACTTTAGAAAATAAAGGACATTTAAGTAAAGAAGATGTAATTGCTTTAATGACAATTAAAGACTTATCAAAATATAAAAAAGAGTATGCAACTTCTGAAGAAATAGAAACTTTAAAAAAAGATATTAAAAAAACAAAATTTGTTTCAAGAAAATATAACCAAGTAAACTATCTATATAATATCTTAAATAAACTAGATGATTTAAAGATTGTTCAAAAAAACCTATATTTTAAAGAAGATGCAGATAGGATATATGGAAGTTATAATAAAGATAGTAATAAAAGAGATAATTACTTACAAAGAATATATAAGAACCAACTAGAAGAAGAAACTTTTGAAAAAAGAGGGGTTGTTAAGTGTATGGTTGAAGATTTGCCATATCCTTATCTAATTGCAAGCCATATACTGCCGTTTAGTGTGTCTAATGATAAAGAAGCGTATGATTCTAAAAACGGACTACTATTAAGTAGAAATATAGATGTTTTGTTTGATAGAGGAGATATAAGCTTTGAAGATTCAGGAAAGATACTTGTATCTAATAATCTTTCAAAAGAGTTAAGAAAACACCTAGAAAAGTATTTTATATTATCTTCATATTTAACAAAAGAAAGATTAAAATATTTAGAATTTCATAGAATAAATATATTTGAGAAGTAAAGGTTTTTTAGATGGTTTCACAATAAATAGGACAGTTGGTTTATATATTTTTTTCTTTTTAATGGTCTGATAATATCACCTTTTATCATATTTTTTAAGACTTTCTACTCTTTCTTCTTTTGCAAATTTATTATAAAGTTCAAGTGCTTGTTTTTCAGAATAATTGTTATTTATTAAAAAAGAAGTGACTCTTTGTCTATAACCATCAAGACTCATAAAAACTCTTGCTCGATTCTTTATACTAAAACCAATTGCAGACAAACCTTTAGAAATATAATTCCAATTTTTTTTAGAATAATAACTATTTCCTACAAAAGGTGACGCAAAATGTAATGATAAAAGAAGCTTTGATTTTGACCTAACCCCTAAAGAAAGTAGAATCTTAGCAACAGTCTCCGATGGCATTTTATTTAAACGAGCCCATTGAGCAATATCTGTTGCATACAAAGATGCAGATTTTGTTTTAGAAATTGCTTGAGTTACTTCTATAAAAGAATATCCTGCATTTTTTAAAAGATCAACTAAATTTTCTTTTTTATAACTACTTTGATAAATTTTTTCAATTGCTTGTTTTGCAGGCAAACCCATTTTTTGTAATAGTTTAAGATCAGAAATATCTATAATAATTGTTTTTTTATGTTTTGATTCTATCGCTTTTATTTTTTGAGTCTCTTTTCTTTTTTTAGCATTTTCAAGAAGTCTTTTTTTAAGAGCTTCTTGTTTTTGTATATTTGACAAAGGCTTTTTTTTACTCATAATATCACTATAATATTTAAATACATAATCATATGTTGGTAATTATTTATAAAAGGTTGTATTTATGAGTAGTGGATTATATTTTCACGTAAAATAAAAAACATAGTTAACTTTATAATGATTTTTACAAATATTTATATTAATTATTTAAAAAAGGTGAAAAAAATGAATAAAACAAGCACTACAATAATATTAGTTCTTTTAATAATTGTTGTAGTTGGCGCAATCTTTTTCTTAAGTCAAGATAAAGAAACAGAAGCACCATTAGAAACAACCAACGGGTTGGACGGAGAAGAAGAACCAGAACCAGAAGAATCTGATTTAGAAGAACCTGAGTCTTTTACTTTTCAAGATAACTATCAATTTTCAATGATTGTTTCTCAAGATGATAGTGAAACAAACATCGAGCTTAATAAAATAAATGATTTAGAATATGAGTTTCATTTAGTGATGTTAAAACCAATTCATACAGAAGAAGAATTGAATCAAAGTTTTGCAATTCATTCAATGACAATGATGCTTACTCCTATAATGTATAGTCAAATGTTAAATAAAGATTTTAGTGAGTTTTTCTATGACTTTGCAAAAGAACAAGGAGAAACAGATGGCACACAAGGTGAAACTTTTGAAGAATTTTATAATTTACAAAGAGCACAATATTTAGAAGAATTTGAAACAGACCCAGACTTTGCAGATTCTTTAGAAATACAAGAACATTATTCTGTAATGAAAGAAATGTTTGAAGAAGGAATCGAGTTTAGAGATATCTCGTTTTCTATAGACGTTGTTTATGAAACAGAAAACGATTCGGTTATATATACTGTTGGAGAATTTGTATATGATGGCACAGAAAAGCAATTTTATAATAATATTTGTGACTTAGAACAAAATTGTTATAGTGTGTTTGGTGTTGAAGACGAATGGATTAGTTTTGAAAGATATGTCGAAATAATCGAGAATCCACCACAACAATAGTAAACAAAGTTTGTAAACTACGTTTATTAAGCAAAAAAGATTCTAAAAAGAAGAGGTTTTTTGTTTCTTTTAGGATTTTTTTTGTAAGTTTTCTTTTTATTATGTTTATTTCTTTTTTTATTATATTTATTTCCAAGCAATAACTACTAACCATCACCAAAAGCTTTCAAAAAAAATCTCAAAAACAAGCCACAATCTCCGTGTTTTCTCTTTAAAAACATATCGTTTGTTTCTCAAAAAAGTAAAGTTTATAAAGGTATAGTTACTATATATATGTTATATATGTAGTTTCTATATGTGGAGGATCTTGTATGTTCTTTACAAAATAGTAAATACTACATAGATAAGTTGGATTTGTTTATTTGTAGCATTTTCTTTTTAGTTACGAAAGCAAAGCATACAAATCCAGTCTTAATATATAAAAACAAAAAAAAGGTGAATACATGAAAAATGTGAAAAAAATAGTAGCTGGAGCAGCTGCATTAGGTGTTGGAGCTTTAATGGTTTCCGGTGCTTTTGCTGCGAACGTTACACCAGACGAATGGGGTACTGACGTCACAAGAGGCGATGTTTTTACAGACGGTACACCAAACGTAAGTATTGTAGTTGGTTCACAAGCACAGCCATCAGACTTTTTATGGGCTGGTAATATTGCTGCTGCGATAGGATCAAAAGCATATACGACAACAGAATTAGACGGAGAAGCAAACTTTGAGAACGTAACAGTTACAGTTGGTGCAGAAGGAAGTACTACAATTTCTGGAGACGGTTATTTAGAAGATACTTTTGTAATTGGGGGTACTCCTGCTGTAGAGAATACTTTAAACAAAGATGATTACTCTTTGCTTTACGAAAAAACAATTTCTGCAGATAGTGATTTAGCTGGAGATAGCTCATTAAAAGTATTTGATGAATTATATATAAAATCAAATGTATTCTTTGAAACAGACAGAGATATTAAAGACCTT
>PWLL01000072.1 GCA_003559395.1 Candidatus Iainarchaeum sp.
TCACAAATCAGCATATATTTAAAAAATATAAAAGAACAAACAATTTATAAAAGTATCGTTACTTAAATAATCTTGGATTTTTGTCTGAAAATCTTTTAATCACACCATTTATAAGAAAATGATCTCCTTTCTTCAGATAAATATAACCTATGACAGACGCAATCAGCGCTCCGATAGTGTTAAGTATAAAATCATACATTGTGTCTATGACACCTAATCTTGTATCGCAGGAATTATAATTTGAATCTAAATCTCTTGACTTTTGCATATCCAGACCAAGAGCAGAATCCATTCCAAACTCAAAGATTTCCCATACAACACCTATAGAAAGAGTTATACAAAAAATTAATATGGATATGAAAAAAACACTTGTTTTTATTTTTTCAGTTTTATAAAGAACATACATTATTCCAAAAGCAACCAACCCAATTGCAAAACCAGAAAATAAATGTAATAGAGAATCCCACCACCAATAAAGAAGATAATAATTTCTAACCTCTCCTAAAAAAACCCCAGCATATATAAAAAGAACAATCGCCAACTGAACTTCTGAAGGAAGATAGATTTTATATTTTTTTTGAAAAAAATAAGGCAAAGATATTAAAAAAACAGAAAGTATAGTTACAAAGAAAAAAAGCCATCTTTGGTTAAAAAATTCAATAAATAAAGCAACAATTAATGTAAACAATATAAAATAAGTAATATATTTTTGAATAATATCAAATTTTGTTTTTTTTGGTGGATTCATATTTTTTCTTGTTTTAGAGTATAAATTCTTTTTCAATTTTTTTAAATAAAATTTCTGGTTTATTTATGTTTTTTACAGAAAAGTTTAAAGAAATTTCTTTATCCTCTGTATTTAAAAACTTAAAGATTCTTTCTGCACTCTCTGGAATTATTGGAGAAAAAAGAACAGATAATATTCTTATAATCTCAACAGAATAACCTAAAGAAGAATAATCTTTTGTTTTCCAAGGCTCTTTTTGGTTAAGATATCTATTTCCTAGATCTGATATTTTAAGAAGATCATATAAAGCGTATCTTATTTCACAGATATTATAGTTGTTATCAATTTTGTTGACTAGTGCTTTTATATCTTCTTCTAGTTTTTCATCTTTTGTTGTTATTTCTGGAACTTTTCCTTCTAGTTTTTTATATACAAAATCAAGAACTCTATTAACGTAGTTTCCTAGATTACCAATAAGTTCTTTATTTATTCTTTCTTTAAAGTCTTCTAAAACAAAATCAGCATCTTTTGTTTCAGTCAAGATATAGGTTAGATAAAATCTCCAATAATCTATAGGCACTTCAGAAATAATCGGACTATCTAAAAAGATGCCAGTTTTTTTACTTTTTGAAAATTTAATTCCTTTAAAGTTTAAAAACTGATACCCTAAAACATTAGTAGGCAAATTAAATCTTCCTTCACCTATAATCTGTCCTGGCCAGAAAATCGTATGAAAGGGGATATTATCTTTACCTAAAAAATAATAAGTTTCTGTTTGTTTGTCTTTCCAAAGATCTAATCCTTTTTGTCCAAGCAATTCAACTGTTGATGAAACATAGCCTATAACATTATCAAACCAAACATAAAAAACTTTATTTTCATAACCTTCTAAGGGAACTTTTACTCCCCAAGATAGGTTTCTAGTGATACATCTTTCTTTTATTCCTGTTGCAATCCATCCTTTAGCAATTGCTTTTACTTGTTGTCTTAATAAAGGATGATTTGTTATCCAGTTATCCAAATCAGAGACAACTTTTCTTAAATCTAAAAAAAGATGTTGGTCATTTTTAAAAGAAACATCAGATGATTGACAGATTGCACAAAAAGGATCTACAAGATCTTCAGATTCTAAAACTTTACCACAAACCTCACATTGATCTCCGTTGGCTTCTTCTTGACAATGAGGACATTTACCTTTAATAAACCTATCTGCAAGATCTTTCTTACATTTATTACAGAATGCTTGCTTGGCTTCTTTTTCTGAAATAAATCCGTTTTTATAAAGATTTAAAAAAAACTCCTGAACAATCTTGTGATGAATCTCTTTTGATGTTCTTGAAAAATTATCATAACTAATATTCATTTTTTCATAAAGTTCTTTGTGTTTGATATAATATTTGTCACATAATTCTTTAGGAGAAACCCCTTCTTTATGTGCTGCAAACTCTGTTGCGGCTCCATTTTCGTCTGTGCCACCAACAAAATAAACCGTACATCCTTTTATTCTAGAATATCTTGCAAAGATGTCTGCTGGAAGATGAGATCCTACAAGATGGCCTAGATGTGGGATGTTGTTTGTAAATGGAAGTGCTGCAGTTATTATTCTTGTTTTCATAAATCAATCACATTTTATATTAATAATATATAATATATAGAGAAAATATGTTTTTAAAGGGTTTTTTTCTAGAAAAGCACTGTTTTTTGTATTTTGCTTGATTTTGACAAAATAAATGTGTTTTTAAAATTAACGATTAATACTTATATATAAATAAGCATAAATAAAAATGAAAAATATGAAAATATTCTTAATATCATCAAAAGAGTTTTCAAATAAACTGCCGACAATAAAATTTAACTTACAAAAAGAAAAACACGAAGTTAGTTTGCCAACCTTTGATATAGGAAAAACTAATGAGAAAAATATTAAACAAATATATATGAAAAAAGATTTACAAAAAATAGAAGCCTGCCAAGGAATACTTGTTTGTAACTTTAAAAAAAAAATTGAAAAATATATTGGCCCAACAACTCTCGTTTATATGGGCGTTGCCTTTTATCTTAATAAAAAAATATATTTGTTATATGATCTTCCAGACACAAGCAATCTGGAAGAAATTAAAAGCTTTTCTCCTACTTGTCTTTTAGGAGATATAAAAAAAATAAAAAAGGATGAATATAAATGATAAAAGTTGTTGTTTTTGATCTATGGGAAACTCTTGCGTCAAGCAGAGTAAAAGAAAGTTATAGTAAACTTTTAAAAAAAGAATTTAATATTAAAAAACCACTAGATAAGATAAGAGATATCTTTGAAGAAACTTTTCAAACAAAATACTGGGAAACAGAATATGATGCGTTTAAGGAGATTTGTAGAAACTTAGTGGTTGCTCCAACAGACAAAAACATCTTTAGAATGATTGCTTTAAGAGAAAGAAAAAAAGGAGACATTTATCTTTTTAAAGAAAGCATTCCTCTTCTAAAACAACTTAAGAAAAAAAACTACAAAACAGGAATCATATCTAACACCTCTATGGCAGACTATGATAGAATGAAAAACAAGTTGAAAATTCTTAAATATATTGACTATCCTGTTTTTTCTTTTCAGGTTGGTGTTGTAAAACCCGATCCTGTTATATATCTTGAGATACAAAATAAAGCACAAGTATATAATAACGAAATTTTAATGATTGGAGATAATTTTGAACACGATGTTGCAGGGCCTAAAAAACTAGGCATAAATGCAATTCATTTTAATGGAGATTTTTCTAAATTAAAAGAAGATCTAAAGAAATTTAATGTTTTTTTGGATTAATAATTGTGGCCTGGACACAAACAATTAATTTCTAGACTAGTTAATTTTTCTAAACTTTTGTTCATATCTTTTGGAGATGAAGTTGGTAAATCATATCTACCAATAACAAGATTATAAAACAAAGTATCTCCTGAAAAAAGAAGTTTATTTTTTTTATCATAGATAGCAATTGATCCAGAAGTATGGCCTGGGCAAGTAATTATTTTTAGGTTTTCTGGAATTTCTTTTTCTGTAAGTTCTTGTAGTTTTATTTTTCTAAAATTATTAAGTACAAGTTTGTTTAAAACTGTGCCTAAAGGATCTTTCTCTAAGTTGTCTATTTCTTTTTTTGAAGCAAAAAACCTAGCATTTGGAAAAAGGTCAAAATTAGATATATGATCATAATGAAGATGCGTAAAAATAACTTTCTTTATAGCTTTTAAATCTGTTAGATTCATTAGGTTTTTTCTAACAACTTCTTTGTCTTCTAGACTTCCTGCATCAATGATTATTTGATGTTCTTTTAGATAGTAGATGTTTGAGATTCCTGAAATCTTATATATATCTTTTATAACTTCTGACAACATATTAAACTATTTTAAATATTTTTGTTTTTCTAATAAAAACTTCCAAGCAGGAATAATCTTTATATTATATTTGCCTTCTTCTGTAATTGTTCTTTCTTCTTTATAACTTATGATATATCCTTCTTTTAGTTTATAAAACTCTAAAAATTTCTTTAGCCCTTTTATATTTATTTTACCAAATTTTATTTCAATAGGAATTACTTTTTTACCAATATATATTGCATCAACTTCATCTTTATATTCTGATCTCCAAAAAAAATCTACTTCTGTTTGATTTATGATGATTGTTTCAAAAACTTTTGATTTGCTTAAAATATCTTCGTTATAAAGCAATTCATTATCAATAATTGCAGGATAATATTTTTTTAGTTTCTTTTCTACTTTTCTTTTATTTTTAGAATAATTATAAATTTTTTTAACTAAATAATAGTCAATAAGATATTGAACATAATTAGATATTGTTTGTCTTGATACTTTTAAATCATTAGCAAGACTTACAAAATCAATAATTTGGCCAGGTTCTTTAGAAATAATTTTAATAATTGATTCAAGTGTTGAAATATCCCTTATATCATATTGTTGAATAATATCAGTATACATTATTTTTTCCAGAATGTTAGCTGTATAGTCTTTTAAATAATCTGCGTTATTGTTAATAAGTTCAGGAAACCCTTGGGATTTTAAATATTCATCAAATTTTTTTAAAAGCTTTGATTCATATAACAAAAGATTAGAATAATCAATTTCTTTAAAATCTAAAAATTCCTTAAAAGAAAGTTGAGATATCTTAAACTCAAATATTCTACCTGCTAAAGATTCTTTTAATTTTTTTTTAATAAACAACGATTCTGAACCAGAAATAAATATTTTTATATTTTGTTTTATTTTTTGAATATCATATAATATTTTTATTTTGTTTTCCCAATCATCTATCTTTTGAATTTCATCAAAACATAAGATAATTTTATTTTTTTTAATAGATTTTTTTGTAATCATTTCGTATTCTTCTAACAAATCTAACAAATTTACATCTTTTAAACCATCAAAAGAAAAATAAAAGATTGATTTTGGGTCTATATTTTTATTAAGATAATCTTTTATTATCTTATAAATTAAAGTTGTTTTTCCAACTCTTCTTATGCCTGTTAAAGCAACAATTTGTGGATATTTTTTGTGTTTCTCTATTATTGAATATATTTCTCTTGGCTTATAATCTATTGTAAATTTTTCTTGCCACCAAGGATTATAATTTATTATTAGTTTTTTAAGATCTTTTTCATCCATACCACATCATTTTTGTGTCATTTACGATTAACACAAAATCGCACTTTGTGTTAACTATAAATAACATACTTCCAAAGAGTTTTTAAAGAGATTTATTTTCACAAAATTACTTATGAGTAAACCAAAAAGAAAAAACATCTTCTTCTATAGCATCTAGCCTACAAAAACCAAATCTTTCAAACTGAATAACAGATCCAACCTTTAAAGAAGCAACTTCTTTTTCACAAAATCCTTCTATTATCTCGTGATCTGGAGTTAATATTTTAGCTTTTAACGACTGTTTATGATCTGCTGGTAAAAAATGAATTATTTTTTTAGAACCAGGATGTTCTTTATAGTCTTGATGTTCTGAAGAGCTATAGACATATTGATCTTTTTTCTTAATAACATTAATATTATCCATTAATCTAATAAGATCATTATCTTTAAAACTATCAACATCTTGTTTGTCTAGATAATATTTACCATTAGATTTAAAATGTCTTAGACCCATATCAAGTGATGGATGTTTTCCTAAAGAATATTCTTTTTTAGGATCATCAATAACTTCTATTTCAACAGGATCTTTTACAAAAAAATATCTTTCTGTTCTATCGTTTAAAACTCTTCGATTATATTTTTCTAAAGTATCCCATGTAAGACTTGTTCCTGATGTTCTTGAGATACCAGTATCAACAACCATTTGTTTGATAGCTTCAGGTGTAAATCCTCTTCTTTTTAATGCAGTTAAAGTTGGTAAAGAAGGATCATCCCAACCAATAAGTTCTCCTTCATTTATCTTTTCTCTTATAACTCTTCCTGCAGCAAGCATGCCTTTAAGACTAAATCTTGCAATCTCATATGTAAAGGTATCATATAGTTTTAATATCTTTCTTATATAATGATGCAACTCAGATGCTAAATCAAATTCTTGTGTTCTAAACCTATGAGTGATCTTAAAATAACCATCTAAAACAGCGTTTTGAAAATCATACATTGGATAGATTCTATACTTGTATCCATGTCTTGGATGTTCCGCATCTATTATTCTAAAGATAGAAGGATCTCTCATTCTTGTGTTTTTATGTTTAAGATCAATCTTAAGTCTTAAAGTTGCCATACCTTCTTCATATTCCTTAAACTCAAACCAATTTTTTAGATTTTCTTCAACAGAGGCTTTTCTACATTCACAAGCGTCTCCTGTTTTTCTATACTCACTCATCTTTTCGGGTTGGCAAAAACAAACATAGGCTTGTCCTTTTTTAACCAAAGATGTAGCATACTCATACATTAAGTCAATATAGTCTGAAGAATAAATCACCTTATCCCATTTTACACCCAACCAACCAATATCCTCTTCCATTATCTTATAATATTGTGGTTTTACGTTTTTTGGGTTAGTATCTTCAAATCTTAAATAAAATTTACCGTTATATTTTTTAGCAAGAAGAAAATTAAGAAGAATTGCTTTTGCATGTCCTACATGATAGTGTTTTTCAGGAGAAGGAGGAAAAGCAGTAATAACTTCTGTTCCTTCTGATATTTCTAAAAAATCGAAAATTTCTTTTTGTTTTTCTTCAAAAAACTCAGGATTTATTTTTTTTAACATTTCTGTTTGTTTTTCTAAAGGAGTGTTGTTTATTTCCTCTACTAGTGGTTCAAGCAATTTCTTTAGTTCAGGAATGTTTTTTTTGTATTCTGGATAATCTCTAATAACGTTTCCAAAAACAAACTTTATTTGTGCTTTTCCTTTATGTTTGACTGAGTTTTCTAAAATTATTTTTTTAAGGTTTTCTTTATCCATAATATCATTCTTAACATTTTATAAACAAAAGTTTATCTATTAGGATAAGCTTCAGACACTAAATCACTTTTTGTTTCTAGTTTTTTTCTTACTGGTTCTATTAGTTTGTTAATCTCTAACCCAAGTGCTTTTTTAAGATCTTGAGGATGTAGTTGTTTAGATAAGAAATTTTTTTCCAATTGTTCTTTTGTTTTGAAACTTAAAGGACCTCCCCATTTTTCTGGACGATCAATAACAAAAGCTTCATTATTGTCTTCCTTTATAGTCATCAAAACATATTTTGCAAAATCAAAAACTCCATTGTTTATGTCTCCTTCTGGACAATATGCGCTTTTTAGCTTTTTTTGAATAGTTTCAAAGTTATCTAAAAAATCAATTTTTGAATTTTCTATAGATGAAGACATTTTTCCTTCTTTTGTTAGTCCTTTTATAAAAGGAAGAAGCACGTGCACTCTTTTTTTATAATTTATCTTTGGTAAAAACTCACTTGCTAAAACAAATATTTTTCTTTGATCTTGTGAGCCTAACTGAACATCTACATCAAGATACACTTCATCTAAAGACTGTAACAAAGGATATATGATTCCAGCAACCTTTGGATTGTCACCATGTTTTACAACATCACTTGATGCTTTTGTAGAGTTTCTTACACTTACTTCTGAAGATAATCTATATAAGTCCATGACATATTTTTTATCTAACTGTATATCTGAGCCTTTTACAATTTCAAAGTTACTAAGATCTCCACCAATAGCTTCAATCATACCAGGAATAACAATTGAATAAAATTCATATCTTTTTTCAAGAATATCCCAAGGAGTATTATCTAAAGCACCATGAATATCAGCCAACAAAACTTTAACCTTAAAGCCTGCTTTTAAAAAATCTGATAACTTTATGGCCCATGTAAAATATGCAATAGAGGGGCTTCCAGTAATTGATGTGCCAAGATACACAGACGGGTTTTCTTTTGTTTCAAGAAGCTTAACAAGATCTTCTTCTGTTAATATTTCTTGTGTATTTCTTTTGATTAATTTTAGTTTTTCTTGAATATTCATATATATCATCTTTTATATTTTTTCAGATATTTTTTTCATAACTCCTAAGATAAAAAAAACAAAAACCAGTTTTATAAGAAAAGACATCATTTCTTCTATATTTGAAAGATAGACTTTATTTAAAAATAAAGCATATATTGCAATAAATGTAAGCGTGTAAAAAAAGATTGTAACTATTGGATGTTTCTTATAGTATTTTTTTGTAAAACCTTCTAAAAACCATTTTATATTCTTGCACATGTTATTTCCTTATGATTTATTTTTTTTATAATTGTTTATAAATATATATATGTGAAAGAACCTTTTTAATTACTTTTATTATAGACAATTTCTAAAAAAAACAAGAAATAATCTAAAAATCTTGTTTTAAGAAAAATATTTAAAAAAAAACAATTTCTTTGTAAATCAATATCAATATAAACCTATTAACTAAAACATAAACAACAAAGAAATACCTTAAAATAGAACAAAACAAAAAAATACTATGACCTTCAAAAAAAAAGCAAAACCTCTTTTTTTTGAGTATGAAGTAAAGTCTGATTTTAATGTTTTAGGGCGTGTTTTAGCATCACCTAATAAAAAAAAAATACTATATTCTTTATCGTTTCCTAAAACCTTAAAAGAAATAACAACACATACAGATCTTAATTTTCCTACAATCTCTAAAGCTATTAAAGAACTTGAGATTCTAGAGCTAATCACTATAAACAATAAAAGATACAGAAAAGGGAAAATTGTTTGTTTATCTGATAAAGGATTAGATGTTATAGACGATCTTAAAAAAAGAGTAGAAGAAATTGGAAAAGATTAGCGCCTCGAGTAGGATTCGAACCTACGACCTATCGGTTAACAGCCGATTGCTCTAACCACTGAGCCACCGAGGCATAAAAAATCTATTAAAAATAGTTTTAATATAAATATATTACCTATCTAAAGTTATTTAAATATATCTTATAGATAATGTTGTTTTTAAAAAAAACATATATTTTATTTTAAAAGAAAAATAGAAAATTATTTATAGGCTTCAACTAAAACACAAACAAAAGTTAACTAAATTAATATACAACCATAACTTAAATATAAATATATGGAATCAGAAAAAACAAACTTTTATCAAAAATCAAAAATAAGATCTGATCTAGAAATACTTGGAAAAGTTTTAGCCTCACCTAATAAGAAAAAGATCATGTATTCTTTAAACACACCAAAAACACCAAAAGAACTTTCTAAAAAAACAAACCTTAACTTTCCAACAATTTCTAAAAATCTTAAGATTCTAGAAAAACTAGATCTTATTGAAATAAATAATAAAAATCTAAGAAAAGGAAAGCTAATTTTTATTTCTAAGAAAGGAATGATAGTTATTGAAGATATTCAGAAAAATAATCTATAATAAACTGATGGTTAAAAGAGACCTAAAGCCTATTAATAACCCATGAATGATGATTAAGGCCTTTGTATAGGTTATTAGTTGGTTGTTTTCTAGAAGATGTTCAATAGTATATAAGAAAAGAAGAACTAAACCAAGCTTAATTGCTAAAAATAAGAAAGGATGAATAGTAACTAAGATATTTGATAAAAAATGGGTTTCCTTAACAACATCTGAATAAAAAATAAGACCTATCGTAGTTGCAACACCATCTAAAGTCTGAGATAAAAAAACAAGCTTGTTAGTTTTGTTTGAGAGTGTTTTTTTAAAGAAGAGAGAAAAAAGAAAAGTTGTTTTTATAGTTATTAGAATAATGATTAAAAAATAAAAAAAATTAGTTATATTTAACAAAACAAACAACAAAAAAGGAGCTAAAAAAGCATAGCCTATAAGTTCTAAAAGAACCTTGTTTTGTTTTTTTATTTTCTTTGTTATAATAAAACATAAAATATATAAAACACATAAAAAAACTAACAAACCAGGAACCCTTATTAAAAAACTAAAAAAACCAGAAATGTATCTTTCTTGCTCAAATATTCTTAAAGTCGCACCTAATAAAAGAAAAGGAACGATTGTTCTTATAAACAAAAAATCTATTCTTGTGTTTTTTTTAAAAAACCTAAACAAAACAAAAAAACCAATAACAACTAAAAAAATATAGATAAGAGTATTTAGAAAAGTATACCCTTCCTTTAAGAAAAGAATATCAAAAAAAGATAGATAAAGAAACATGTTTTTTAGAGTCACCATTTATAATATTTTTGTATATATATTAATATAAGAACATAATAAAAAAGATATAGTTTTTAGTGAAAAAATATGTTGAAAGAATGTTTAAAAGTAAAAAAAGAAGACACACAAAAGAAAATTGTAGAACTTAAAGAAAAAAACAATATTGATTCAAATTATATTATAAAAAAAGGAAATAGATATTGCTATATCCCTATAAAAGATAAACAAAAACTTACAACAAAACAAAAACAAGTCACTATCAAAAAAGAAGTGAAAAAACAAAAAAAACAAAATAAAAATTTTAAAGAAATTCTTGAAAAAAAGATTCCTAAAAACATTTTAGATAAAATAAATCAGTCCTATGACATCGTAGGAGATATTGTTATTTTAGGAATAAAAGATGGTTGTGAAAAATATTATGAAAATATTGGAAAAGCAATAAAACAAGTGCATCCACAAATAAAAAGTATATTAAACAAAAAAGAACATCATGGTGTTTTTAGAACCCAATTTTTAGACTTTGTTTATGGAGAAGATAGAAGAGAAACAATTGTTAAAGAAAATAACGTAAGAATAAAAACAGATGTAGAAAATGTTTTTTGTTCAACAAGACTATCTTCAGAAAGAAAAAGAATTTCTAAACTTGTTAAAAAAAATGAAGACGTTTGTGTGTTTTTTGCAGGAGCTGGCCCTTTTTGCTTGTGTGTTGGGAAAAATACTTTTGCAAAAAGTGTTTATGGTTTTGAACTAAATCCAATTGCTATTAATTATTTTAAAGAAAATATAAAACTAAACAAACTTGAAAATAAAGTGTTTTGTGTGTTTGGAGATGTTTCTTTAATTTATAAAAACTATAAAGAAAAGTTTGATAGAATTGTTATGCCTCATCCAACTTGTTCTGAAGAATTTATTAAAGAAGCTTTGTATTGTCTTAAAGATAAAGGAACCATTCATTTTTATAAATTTGTTTCTAAAGAAAAACCTTTTGAAAAAGCAGAGAAAATACTTAAAAAATATTCAAACATAAAAATAGAAAATAAGAAAATCGTTTGTTCTTATTCTCCGTCTGTTGTAGAAGTGGTTTATGATTTGAAGATTAGAAAATAATTATTTTTTGGTTGCTTTCTTTCTAGAAGGTTTTGGTGTTACTTTCTTTGTAGAAGGTTTTAGTGTTACTTTCTCTTCATAAAATAAACTTTCTTTTTTTCTTCTGTGTCTTCTATCTTTCATTTCTTTAAGCTCTTCTAAAAGTCCTGCTCTCATTTCTGCATAAGTTTTTTGAGTGATTTTCTTGTCTATAAGCTTATCTTCAAGATCAGAAATCTGCAACAACAATCTTGTTTTTTTGTTTTTTATTTTTTCTAAATCCCAAACAATTGCAACAATACATAAAAACACTGCAATCAAAAGAACATACAAAGTTGTATCTCTTTTAGATATTGGTTGTGTATCATCTGTTCTTTGATAAACATATATTGGCCTATATCCAGACACAACATCGTTATCATCTAAATCTTCATAACCATTATATTTGTCAAAATCCTTAATTTCTATATTTTCATAAACTGCAAGTATTTCTTTTTCTGCACCATAAAGATATTTACTAAACAAAACTATATTATAAGCAGTTCTTAGATTGTTTTGTTGTACAGCTCTATTATTTTCATAAAAATCATAACTTCTATAAAAATAATCTGCATGATCAAAAAAAAGCTTAGACCAAACATTAGTTGTTTTTAAAAGTTGTTCTTCTGTTTTTAGCTTTTTTGTAAGTGCATCGTATTCTGCTTTAAAGTTCTCTATAGTTATTTGCTCATTAATACTTGCTTCTCTTCCTTCTATTATCGCTAAGACTGTTGCAGAATCATATATAGAAGTAACATACCATCCTTTTCTTAGACTTATTTTTGCAGCAGCAAATCTTCTATTTAGATCAACATCTTGAACAATAGATTGTGGACTAGTAACAAGCTTATCTTCTATTTCTATTATATAGTTTTGTGCCATTTTTTCAAAATAATCATGTTCTATAAAAGGAATTTCATCTTCTACGTTTCCTACATCTAAAAAATCATTTGCAATTTCATTCCATGCATAAGCATAAGAATAATCCATAACCTTAGATACTATAGACCCAGGATTTCCATCTAAACTATCTAATTGATTATTTGCCCAAACGACTCTTTGTTTTGCACCAATACACCACTCCATATTATTTAAAGAACAATCTTTTGTTCTTTCTTCTGTTTCTTGAATATCTTTTTGAAGTTCTTTAAGCATAACTTCAAAAATACTTGATTCTTCTATAAGTATTGAAGGGTTTTGTATTATCTTATCTACAGTTCTTGCATATATTAAACCAATAAACGCACTATTTGCAGAAGTATACAAATAATTTGCATTTGAATATATTTCGGCATCATTTATTTGTTTTTTTGCTCTTTCTGTAAGATACAACATGTTTTGCATAGCAGAAATATCAGTTATAGTAACTGTTGAAAGTTTTTCTTCTACAGAAGTTATTAAATCGTTTGCAGTTTCATAATAAACATCTACAATCTCTCTCATAGGTTTTAATGCTTGAGAATATTCAATTGCTTCTGGAATAAACTCTGTAACATCTGTTGTTTCAATAGAAAAAACATCTATCTCTTCAATAGGCATACGTCCGTATTTTATTATTTCATCTATTGTTGAAACTTCAATAATCTTTAAACCCCAAGTGTTATAAGCATACTCAACAATATCAACTAACTTTGACTCACCATTATTAGTTTCAATTATTTGATTCTTATTACCTTTAGGCATCATAAAAAGTTCTATTCCTTCTTCTGCAGCTTTTTCTGCTTTTTCATAGATTCCAGAAACATCTCCTACATAACCTCCAGGCGAAATCGTACCTGTTATGCTAAGGTCTTTAGTTTCTTCACCTTCAAGCATATTTATTATCAAAAAAGCCATAGCTGCTCCAGCTGAAGGGCCATCTATACTTGTTGCAGGAGAGTCTATATGAAACAAATAATTATACTTATCTTTTGCTTCAGGAACAACCATCTCAGCAACAGAAACAGCATTTCTTTCTGATTCTAAAGTTGAATGACCTACATCTTCATTTATTGAAGAATAAATCTTTCCATCTCCATCAATAATATTTATATTTAAAGTAGCTGTCATTGATATTTTTGAAGGACTAACAGCAAACACCTTCATTTCATCTTCTCTTATTATTTCTGTGTTTGATTCTGCATAAACAAAACCACTAAACAAAAACAACATCAAAAACAAAAATACAAACAATTTCTTAGTTATCATAAAATTTCACTCCTTTATATCTAATATATAAGATTCTTAACATACTTAAACCTTTTTATTTTTTTTATATAATATATCAAACTTCTTAGTTGTTGAAAGAACGTTTTTTCTACCTTTTTTTGTAACTTTTATAAGATCTAGTTCTTTTAAAGTTTTTATATGGCTATATGGTCTTTGTGAAATAATCTTTGATTGAAGAACTGGCGAATTTAAGGAAATTAACGCAAGCGTCTTTAGTTCTGTTTGAGACAAAACTTTAGATATTGCAAACTTACAATATTTATGATATTTTGGTTTTAAAACCATTTCTAACAACTCATTATCATAAACAATCTCAATTGCAGTATCTTTTTGCACATATTCTTTTATTAACTCTAAGATTGCAAGATTTATTATGTCCAAATCAACATTTGGAAACTCTTTTTTTATTTTTGAAAGTTTCACTGATTTAGGACTCATGAAAAGAATTGCTTCTATTGCGTTTTTTATATCTTTAGAGTTTTGTTCATTCACGACTAATCAACATTAAATTACTTTTATAAATATTTCAGAAAAAAAATCTTCTTGCCAAGCTTCTATTCTATTATCCATTACTAAAAAGAGCATAGGTAAAAAACAATCATCAACAACAGAGTCATGATCAACAACATCTAGCATTCTTGAAAAAAGAATTAAATCTTCTTTATCTTTGTTTTTTTGTATATTTTTATAAAATTCTTCTATTCTTTCTGTTATATCTTTTGTTTTTTCAGGCATTGTAAAGAAAAGCTCTTTTTGTTCTGTTATTTTTTTTTCTATATTGTTTTTAGTTGGTTTGTTCATAACAACATCAACAACACTAATTAGTTCTTCCAAACTAATCTGGCCTTCTTTTATTCTGGTTGGCGTGTTAAGGTCTATTTTGTTACTTAACTCAAAAGAATCATCTATTGGAAGTTTTAGTTCATCTTCTTCATCTTCTATAGAAGATAATTTTAAAGAATAGGTTTTTAGTTTTAATAAAATTGCAGCAGCTAAAAGCGCATTTGCAGGAACTAACAAATTTTGTTCTTGCATGGTTCTTATTCTTTCTAGATAAAGATCTGTTAGCATTACAAGATTAATATTCCACAAATCTAGTTCGTTCGTTTTTATAAGATCATACAACAAAGATTTCCAATTTGGTTCGTGTATAATATTTATTAGTTGTTCCATAGTTTCTCTTTTTAACTTTAATATTATATAATATATTAGTAAAAACATATTTAAATATATTTATATTTTTGTATCAGAAAACCCATTAGAAAGGTATATAAAGATTAACAACTACTATAATATAATAGAAAACATAAAAAAATGATTTATTATGAAAAGAATACCCGTAGGAGTAAAAGGCTTTGATGAACTTATAGAAGGAGGAATTCCAGAAGGAGCAACAACCTTAGTTTCAGGAGGAACAGGTTCTGGAAAAACAATCTTTGGAACAACTTATGTTTATGAAGGCGCAAGACAATTTGGAGATCCTGGCTTGTTTGTAACTGTAGAAGGAAATCTTAAAAACATTGTTTGGAACATGCAAAACTTTAATTGGGATATTAAATCTTTAGAACAAAAAGATCTTATGAAGATATATAGAATGCATATTGACCCAAGAAAAGAAATAGAAGCACAAATAGATAAAGAACTAGACATCATTTCTTCAATGGTAAAAGACATAGGTGCAACAAGACTAACAGTAGACTCAACAACTGCATTTGGAGCATGGATACAAGATTCAGGAAAACTAAGAAACCTTTTGTTTAGGTTTAGTGACTATCTTAAAGACCTTAACTGTACAACCATGTTAACAGCAGAAACAAAAGGAGGGCCAAGA
Organism: Candidatus Iainarchaeum sp.; assembly: GCA_003559395.1. Classification (GTDB taxonomy): domain Archaea; phylum Iainarchaeota; class Iainarchaeia; order Iainarchaeales; family CSSED10-239; genus CSSED10-239. The sequence continues at coordinate 15,553 of PWLL01000072.1, forward strand.
GATTTTAGTGCTTATGGTGTTGAAGAGTTTGTTGTTGATGGTATCTTTGCAATGTATTTTATTCCACCACACAGATCTATATTTGTTAGAAAGTTAAGAGGAACTAAACACTCTCCTTTAGCACACCCTTGTTCAATAACTCAAAACGGTTTAGAAGTAAATCCAAAAGACGAGATTATGTGGTCTGCTATTAAGCAATATTAGATAAACTTTTTAAGGATTTGTTCATTATCAGGCAAATCCTTATCAGTTCTTATTTTTACTAATCTTGGAAATCTTAAAGCAAGACCTTGTTTCTTTTTTTGATCATAACAAGCTGTATGTATTGTGCTATTAGTTATTTCATCATAATTAATTTCTGTTATTATTTTAGGAAGAACATAGAAGTCTGGTTTTAGGTTCGTGATAAGATTTTCTGGTTTTTTTTGTATTTTTAGAGTTTCTAGTTTTTTAGATAAATCTTTTATTATATCGTCTGTCAGGCCTGAACCAAGTTTAGCAATCGTACGAAATTGTTTTTCTTTTTCATCATATAAAGCAACAAGCAAGGCACCTATACCAAGTTCAGTTCTTTTTCCTTGACCATAAAACCCTCCAACGACAACGGCATCTATTGTGTCATAGTTACCAGCATATGATTTTTTAAACTTTATCCAACTATAGCCTCTAGAACCAGCAGTATAAAAAGACTCTGGATTTTTAGCAATAATTCCTTCTAGTCCTTTATTAAGTATTTCTTTAAAAAAATCATTTAGTTTTTTTATATCATTCGTATATATGATCTCTGTAGGCGTTATTTTTTCAGAAAGTTTAAAATTTTCTTCAACAATTTTTCTTCGTTCTTTAAAAGGAAGTCCGTAAGTTTCTTTACCGTCAAAATAAAGCACATCAAAAACTTTTAGATGCAAAGGAAGTTCTTCAGATTTTTCTTTTAAGTTATATTTTCTTCTTCTTTGCATAGTTATTTGAAAAGGAAGATAATTTTTTTCAGAAAGACTATATCCTATAGCTTCACAGTCAATTATAAAATCATGCTTTATTTTTTTTATATTTGAAACAATATCAGGAAACATATGTGTAACATCTAGTTCATTTCTTGTAAAGATATTTATTTTATCTCCTTTTTTGTGTATCTGTTGTCTAAAGCCATCCACTTTTGAATCAACAAAAAACTTTTGATTATCAACACTTAGTCTTTCAACAATTTCTTCTAAATCTTTTGCTCTTTCACA
>PWLL01000034.1 GCA_003559395.1 Candidatus Iainarchaeum sp.
ATACTGCTACCGTATCATACTGAGCCCTGCGTGTGAAGTCAGAGCCCGGTGTCGAATCCGCGACGCTCCAGCCACGCCTTGCTTTTCTCGCGCTGACCCTTCGAGAAGTGCGGGTCGTGTAGTCGCTGCTGGTGCGCCCACATCATGATCCGTTGGCGGGAGGCCGGTATCCGTACCCCCGCCTTGTTCATGCACGCCCGAATGTCTGTAATGCGCATCCCTGTGAGAGCTTTATGTCGGGCCTGTGTGGCGTCCTTGTCCGATTTAGGGTAGTTGGTCATATATCCCCCGGTAATTCGTCTGAGAGGCCATTTTTTAAGCCTCAGACCCTTTTTCTTCGTCGTGTCGGATTTCCTGTTCGGCTCTCCGACGAATATCCTCGATATCGGTCGATCTCGACACCCGGTCACGCGCCATCGTGATTTCCTCGATAGCGCCGTTCAGGGCGTGGACTTGCTGCTCCTGCGTGAAGATTCGCTCGACAGCGGACACAACGCTGTGCCCCTGCCCTCGACCAATCTCTTCGACCTTCCGCCGGTCCTCGTCGGTCATAACTTCTCTCCTAGCATCAGCTCTTCGACCTGCATGTCCAGCTCGCGTGCAACCTTCACCACAACCTGTAGGTGCGGGAACCAGTTGCGCTCCATGAAGCCGCGCAGATGGTCGGGTGACTTGTCGCAGGCGGTGGACAGGCTTTCGAGTGTCTCCCCGGACGCCTCTGCCGCCCGGAGCAGATTTGCCCAGAATGGTCGCAGGCTATCCGGCATGGAGCCGGACGCCCACGGTTCGCTTCGTTCGCTCATATCGGTCGCTTTGCCTCCAGTAGATCGAGCTTCGTCTCGATCTGCACTATACGCTTCACAACCAATCCCGGCCAGACCCCGAACTGCGCGGCGACGTGTGAGACCCTGCGCATCGAGTATGGAAACGGCAGCATTTCGCCGTGCTTGTAGTAGGTTTGCCACCACCGATCGCAGTCACGGCGCATCTGCTGATCGAGCGTGATTCTTACGGCCTCGTCTTCGCGGGACAGCAGGTGCGGCCAGAAGCTGTATAGCCGCTGACCTGCTGAAGACGGGCGGGACTCCACTGGGAGCCGGACCAGACCTGCTGTCACGACCTTCGGTTCATCGGCGTTCCACTTCATATCATGACCTCCGTTGACGCTCGAACTCTTCGGCTTTCTCATCGGGGACGATGTAGAGAATGCCGTTTTCGTCGATGTACTGGTGAACCTCCATCGGCTCGCCATCCTGTCGGCCGTTCGCTTCAAGGAACGGCTCTGGCACTGTCACACCCATGCCTCTGGAGCCGCCAACGCGGCGGACCAGATACGGCTTTCGTCGAATCTTAATAAGCATCGTTACCTCCATTGCTCACATACGGATTGTCGCCATTGCCGATGCACCACTGCGCGACCGGGCAGTAGCGCTCGCACCGTCGCCCGTCCCACGCCTCTGTCGGCGTGCACGGCTCCGGCATCGCTGCTACCAACGCCTCTTCGTGCGTCATGCCGCTGTAGACCGCGTTCTCGTATGACGCGACTGCGCCGGAGAGCGCCTCTGACTTCTCGATGAAGTAGGAAAGCACCTGCTGCTCGTCCAGCTCGGGAACCTCGATCATGTACGTATTCTCGGTGACTCCGTTCTGTCGGGCCGATGCTGTACCTCCATCGCGCACGATCACGAATATGAACATGCGGTCGATGTCGAATCCGAACGCCTCTCTGGCGAGCAGGCGATAGCGGTTCAGCTGCCACTGCCACTCGCCCAGATCGCGGCGCGCTGGTGACCGGCGAATTGCCTTGCGGGTGACGAGCTTGCCTTTCTTCTTGCCGGACTTGTAATACTGCTGTTCGCCATCGGCGGTCAGAACCGGCTCGTCCTCGGTGTAGATACCGAGCGCCTTCTTCACTCGGAATGACCCGGATGTCTTATAGTCGACCATCCACAACGAACCGTCCGGCTGCTCTTCAATGAGATCGCAGGTGCCCTTCAGGTCTCCATAGGACATATACGTCTCGGCAAGAGCGTTGTTGATCCGATCCTCGTATTGCTCCAGCTTCCCGTGTCCGCGTGTGCCCAGCACACGGAACGCGGAGCCGTCCACGGACTCGGCGTAGTCGCACAGTATCTTCAGATACTCCATGCGAGTGCCGTTCAGGCATTGCGTCACCGAAGCGACACCTTCCCACTCTCGATGTCGGCTTGCAAGCTCGACGAACGATGTCGGGAATTGCTCTCGCATTGATCCCGCCAGCGCGTCCTCGACGCTGTGCTCTGTGCCGTCCCTGTCGATCAAATACTTCAGTGGCATATCAAACCTCCATCCACTTCGTAAGCTGTTTTCGCGCCTCCAGAATGCGCGCCTTCGCCTCGGCCGTTTCGCCGGACTCGATGAGATCGGCTGCTTCGGCCAGATTGTCCGAGACCAGCTTCGTCTCGGAGTACATGCCCTTCGTCCATCGAAACAGAATCTGCCACGACGGATCGGTTAGGACCGTCTTCAGGTGCTCCATTATCGAGGCGACCGATTCGTTCGGTATCGCCTCTCTCGGATTCGGTAGCTTGCTCTTCGCCATTGCCTCCATCCTATTACGGATCACTTGCTATGTCAACTCAGAACATCCCGACCTCGGTGTCCTCAGGCGCCTCTCCTGTTGGCCCTCGTGTCTCGCTCACCGGTCGTGCGCTCTGGCTCTCCCTTGCCCGGTCGACCTTGTGCTTCAGGTGCGGGTAATCGCGCAGCAGTCGCTGCCAGCCGTGCTGGTGCTGGGTGTACAGGTGGCACTCTGGACACAGCAGCAAGAAGTTGCTCGGGTCAGTGTCGCCCCCGCCAGCACCACGGCTGACGATGTGCGCCATATGCCCTGCGCCAGACTCAAGCCTTCGGGTGCACGCCTCGCACATTGCGATGCGCTGCCGGTAGTCTTCGAGCGACTCGTATGTTCCATCGAGCGGATCGCGCTTCGCCTTTCCGCGCCACTGGTGCCACTCGATCCAGTAGTTTCGCAGCTGGGCGGCGGACTCGAACGAGATGCCGTTCCACCATGCCAGCTGTTGGAATGCTCCCTCGATCACCTTCGACAACTCCACCGTCGTCATGTCGCTGGCTCGCTTCGGGACGTTGCGGTCGGTCAGTCTGGCGTCTATCCGTGGCGCGTACAGATCGAGCAGCCCTTCGTAGTACCCGTACTTGGTGTCCTCGTCGTATGATCCTTGCTCTTCGAGCGCCATGATCTCCACCAGCGCCCACAACAGATTCAGCTGCTTCAGTGATCGCTGGCGGTAGTGAACATCGACGGTGACCTCGACCTCGTAGGTCTTTCCAGATTTCGCCTCTCGCTCCCGTATTCCCCGATAGAACTCCCGTACCATCGGCAGATTGTCTTGGATATCGAAGGCGACTCGCCCGTCAACTCCTGTCTTCACCGGGAGGGCTCGGAATGTGGTCTTCATCTCGGCCCCCTTATTCGCTCATACCCCGGTCGTTGCTGCGTGCGCCGATCAGCTCCATGAGCGCCTCGTATGTGCCCTCCAGAGTCTCGTCATTGTCAACACAGTCGAGAATGGTGTCCCACCACTGCTTCGACTCTGACTGCGTCATGAGCCCTGTGTTGGTCGCCTGATTCAATTCGCGGTAAGCGCTGTTCGCCAGCTTGCGACCCCGCTCGCTCTTTGGTTTTCGCTCCTGTGACGACTCTGTCGAGACGTTGGCGGACTCCTGCTGGTGTTCTCGTGGCAACGCCCATGACGGCAGCTTCGGCGGGCTCCAGCGATACCACGTACCGCGCTGCTGGCCGCGCGCCTTGATCTCGTCTCGGTACTCGCCGTCGTTGTGGAATTGCGCCCAACCGACCGGCAGGTCGTACAGGTATTCACCAATCGTCCACGAGTAGGCGGCTCGCTTGAAGGCGCTGGTGAACGCTCCCTTGTCCGACTCGAATTGCGTATCTCCAGCGCCGTCTGACTTCCAGACCCACTCGCTATCGAGCTTGACGCCGATCGCGCACCCGATCCTGTCGCCGACTGCGAAGTGCGTGGTCTGCCACCCGGCCGGACCCAGAACCTCGTTCAGCCTTCGGCGAATGGCGCGCGCGTTGACATACGCCAGCACTCGCGCCCACGGCTGCTGCTGCCCGTTCCTCTCGGACATGCCTGACGACTGGATTCGCCACTCGATGTCTTTCGGTGCGAAAGGTGCTGCCAGCGCTGCCAGTATCTCGTCCTGTGTTTCGTACTTACCCATTACGTGAACCTCCATACCTTTGTGCTCTGGAGCCGGAGCGGAGCGCCTGCGGCATACGCCAGCTTCTCTGCCTGCGGTATGCTCTCGGTGTTCGACCCAGCTCGTGCTACGTGATCTATCATATCACCTACGGTGCCCGAGCGCCAATCCCGGAACCTTTGCGCCGCTACCAGCTCGCGCCCTGCCACCGGAGCGGACTCGTGTCTCCAGCGGGCGATGAAGTCTTCCGGGTACTCCATCGTCACGAACGCTCGATTGA
>PWLL01000108.1 GCA_003559395.1 Candidatus Iainarchaeum sp.
AGAACTTAAAACAGAAACACCAAAGATAGAACCAGAAAAACCAAAAGAAACTAAAGAAGAAGAACTTAAAACAGAAACACCAAAGATAGAACCAGAAAAACCAAAAGAAACTAAAGAAGAAAAAATAAAAGAAGATAAAAATGAAACTAAATAAAGGTAAAATCTGTAATTCTCCTTTTTTAGGAGTTTATTCTTTTGTAACAGATGATTATTGTATAGTGCCAAACAATATTTTAAAAAAAGAAGAAACCCATTTAAAAAAATATCTTAAAACAAAAATAATAAAAACTACAATAAACCAGTCACCATTGATTGGAGTTTATATAACAGGTAATAAACATAAAGTTGTTGCAAATGAAAACTCTATAACAACAAAAGAAATAGAAATTCTTGAAAAAGAAGGAATAAAAATAAAAACCGTAAACGATTATAATGCACTAGGTAACCTTGTGGCACTAAATTCACAATATGGGATTGCAAGTGTTTTGTTAAACGAAAAAACAATATCAACTATGAAAACGTTTTTTAATATGCCAATAAAACAAGAAGTTTTAGCTAACGGAGAAGTTCCTGGTAGCTCTTTGTATGTAAATGATAACTTGTTTGTTGTAAATCCAAACGTATCAGAAAAAGAATACAATAATATTCAAAAAAACTTTAAAGTTAATGGTAAAGCACAAACCCTTAACTATGGAGATATGTTTGTTGCAAATGATGTTGTTGGAAATAAGAACGCAACAATTGTTGGACACATGACAAGTACAGCAGAACTCATAAAACTTGACGAACTTGTTGTTGAACTTGAAGAATAGAGGTGAAATTAATATGGCTAAAGAAGAAAAAGAAAATAAAGGACAAAAAACAGTTAGATTAAACAAAAATCAAACAATATCCCTGTATCAACAGAAAGAATCAGAACTAAAAAAAATTTCTGATAGATTACGAGAAGTAGAACATATATTAAATGATATTAATAAAGCAGAAAGAACAATGAAAGAAATAGAAAATATAAAAACTAAAGAAAAAATAATGATTAATATTGGAGCAGGTGTATTTATTCCTTGTGAAGTTGAAAATACAAAAGATGTGAACGTTGTTTTGCCAGGAAACATAATTGTAAAAAAAGGAATTTCTAAAATTATGGAAGACTTTAAGAAAAGAAAACAAGATCTTGAAGACGCAAGAAACAAACTTATACAAACATATCAACAAAATATAAAAACTTTAGAATCAATACAAAACGCATTACAAAAAATGAATGCTGCTCAAAGTAATCCACAAAATAACGGAGCTCCAACAAACGTAAACTAAGTTTTTTAAATAAAAATGTTGTAGGTGTTTTGGTTTTGTTTAGTGGTCTTAAAAAGAAAATAAGTGGATTTACTAATAAAATATTTAGTAAAACTCAAAAAAAAGTAGAAGAGGAAGAACAAGAACAAGTAGAAACACCTATAAAACCTGTTTCTGAAGAAAAACCAATAGACGATTTTAAGAAAGATGTTTCTGATATAAAAGAATCTGAAATATCTAAAGAACCAGTAGAAACATCTAAACCAGTAGCTGTTGAAAAAGAACCTGTTTCTGAAAAATCTTTAAAAGAAAAAGAAAGTTTAGAGAAAAGTTCAAAAGAAGATTTGTTTGAAAAGACGAGTGTCCAAGAAATAAAACAAACACAAAAAAAAACAAAACCAGAAAAAATACAAGAAAAACCAAAAAAACAAGACTCTTTAACTTTAGAAAAACAAAAAAATATCAAAAAATCTGTTTTTAAATCCTTAAAAGGAATTTTTTCTGAAAAAATAAAACTTTCAGAAAAAGAAATAAATGAGTTTTTAGAAGAATTTGAATTATCTTTACTTGAAGCTGATGTCTCAATTGATTCAGCAAATGCAATTGTTTTAGATCTAAAAGAAAGACTAGTAAAAGAAGCTTTTAATAAAAAAGATGTGTTAACAGATATAAAAAAAAGAATAAAAGAAACGTTAGTAAATCAATTAGATGTTGATTGTGATATTAACAACTATATGAAAGAACTAAAACAAAAAAAACCATTCATAATTATGTTTGTTGGACCAAACGGTGCAGGAAAAACAACAACTGTTGCAAAGTTTGGAAAAAAGTTTAAAGATGAAGGTCTTGAGATTGTTTTTTCTTCAAGTGATACTTTTAGAGCAGGAAGTATACAACAACTAGAAAAACACGCCAACATATTAGATATAAAAATAATTAAACAAAACTATGGTAGCGATCCAGCAGCAGTTGCCTTTGATGCAGTTTCGTCTGCAAAAGCAAATAAACTAGATTTAGTTTTAATTGATACTGCAGGAAGACAAGAAACAAACCTAAACCTTATGCAAGAACTTAAAAAAATAAAAAAAGTGGTGTCTCCTGATCTTGTGATATATGTAGGAGAATCGCAAGCTGGTCAAGCGATTGTTGATCAAGTACTTAAGTTTAAACAAGAAATCGGAATTGATGGAGTTATTTTAACAAAGCTAGATACAGACCCAAAAGGAGGAGTCGCAATATCAATCCTAAATGGTTTAAAATTACCAATCTTCTTTATAGGTACAGGTCAAGAATATCCTGATCTTATGAAGTTTTCAACAAAGTTTATTGTTGATAGAGTGGTTGAATGATTTGTTGGACAAAAAGATAATATGCACAAAAAATTAATAGGAAATAAAAACCCTTTAACCCTTGCAGAAAAATATCAAACACCTTTATATATATATGATGGAAATAAAATCGAAGAAAAATATATTCATTTTAAAAAAGCATTTAAAGATATAAAACATTTAAAAATAAATTATGCCTGTAAAGCACTAACAAATCAATCAATTCTAAAATTTATGAAAAAAATTGGTTGTGATATAGATGCGGTTTCTATAGAAGAAGTGCTTTTGTGTTTAAAGGCTGGATTTTTGCCAGAACAAATAATATTTACGCCAAACGGTATTTCTTTTGATGAATTTTGTGAAGCTGTTAATTTAAAAGTAAAAATAAATATAGATAACTTGTCTATCTTAGAACAATTTGGACAAACTTTTCCAAACTATCCTGTATGTATAAGAATAAATCCAAATATCTTTGGTGGAGGCCATCATAATATTTCTACAGGACATATAGATTCTAAATTTGGTATATCTATTCATCAATTACCACACGTGAAAAGAATAATAAAAAACACAGGTCTTAAAATAGAAGGAATTCACATGCATACTGGTTCAGATATTTTAGATATAGATGTTTTTTTAAAAGGAACTAAACTTCTTTTAGATATTGCAAAAGATTTTAAAGATTTATCATATATAGATCTTGGTAGTGGTTTTAAAGTTGCTTATAAAGAAGGTGACTATACAACAGATATAAATATTTTAGGAAAATTACTAAGTAAACAATTTAATGAATTTTGTAAAGAGTATAACAAAGATCTTACCTTAATCTTTGAACCTGGTAAATTTTTAGTAAGTGAAGCTGGTTATTTTCTTGTAAAAGCAAATGTTGTAAAACAAACAACGTCTACTGTTTTTGTAAGTGTTAACTCTGGTTTTAATCATTTTATAAGACCTATGTTTTATAATGCACATCATGACATATTAAATATATCTGCAATAAATAAAAATATTACAAGATCAATGAGATACTATAGTGTTGTTGGGTATATCTGTGAAGCAGATACCTTTGCACATGATAGAAAAATCTTAGAAATAAAAGAAGGAGATATTCTTTGTTTTAAAAATGCAGGAGCGTATTGTTTTTCAATGTCTTCTAACTATAATTCTAGACTAAAACCTGCAGAAGTTTTAATATACAAAGAAAAAGAATATCTTATAAGAAAAAAAGAAACAATAGACGATTTGTTAAATAATCAAGTTGTTGTTGATTTTGAATAATATTAGACTTCTTTTTTGTATTACTCATTTTTAGAAAAAAACAACTATTTTTAAACTTTTTGAGTAATACATTATTTGTGGATGTTTTTATTAAAGAGGTTGTTATTTATGAGTTATTTATCAAAACTTAAAAGAAATAATAAAACATATTATTATTTAGTAGAAAATATTTCATTATCAAAAGGAAAAAGAAAACAAGTAAGAAAATATGTAGGACCACAAAAACCATCTGAAAAACAATTGTCTTTGTTGTTATCTAATTTTGAAAAAGAAATAAAATTTAAAAAAAAAGAACTACAAGGCTATTATTATTTAACAAAAGAACAGATAAAAGACTTAGAAAAAATAAACCAACAATTTTTTACAAAATATAATCAACAAAAACCAACAGAAAAAAAACTTTTCTTAAATAATCTTATTAATGTTTTTGTATATCACACCAATTCGATAGAAGGCTCTACATTAACTTTAAAAGAAGTAGATCTTTTATTGTCTGAAAATATTTCACCAAATAAACCTTTAGAAGATGTTTTAGAAGCAAAATCTGCAAAAAAA
>PWLL01000051.1 GCA_003559395.1 Candidatus Iainarchaeum sp.
AAAAAAAACATATCATTAGATTAATAAATATATTTACACTATATATTATATCTGTCAAAAGACAAGTTAGTTTAAGATTATATTTAAATAATAAATTTGATAAAAATGATCATAGGAATAGTAGGAGCACCAAATAAAGGAAAAACAACTTTTTTTAAAGCCTCAACACTAATGGATGTTGAAGTTGCAAACTATCCATTTACTACAATAGATGCAAACAAAGGAGTGGGGTTTGTAAGAAACCAATGTATTGATAGTCATTTTAAAGTACAATGTAATCCAAGACATGGGTTTTGTAAAGAACATACAAGATATATTCCTGTAGATATTATAGATGTTGCAGGACTTGTACCTGTAGCAAATGAAGGAAGAGGATTAGGTAACAAGTTTTTAACAGACCTATATCAAGCTAACGCCTTAATTCAGGTAATTGATATTTCAGGTAAAACAAATCTAGAAGGAAAAACAACAAACAACGAAGAAAACGATCCAGCAAAAGAAATAGCTTTTCTTGTTGAAGAAATAGATACATGGTTGTTTGGAATTTTTAAAAAAAATTTAGACAAAATCTCAAGAGAACAAAGAACAAAAAAAACAAAAACACAAACCGCTTTAATGACCTTTATGGGGTCTATGGGGGTTTCTGAAAAAAATCTAGATTTAGTTTTAAAAGAATGTTTACTAAAAGAAAAACTCTTAGAAGACTGGACAGATCAACAATTAAAAGAATTTACTAAAAACATAAGAAAAACAACAAAACCAATAATTATTGCAGCAAATAAATTAGATGTGCCTGGCTCATATGAAAAATTAAAAAAATTAAAAGAAAAATTACCAGATATGAAAATTATTGGCTGTTGTGCAGAAGCAGAACTGGCTTTAAAATCTGCAAACAAAGCAGGAGTTATTGACTATCTTCCAGGAGCTAATAACTTTAAAATAATTTCAGAAAAAATTAATGAAAAACAAAAACAAGCCCTAGAATTTATAAGAAAAGATGTACTTAAAAAATATGACTCAACAGGAGTACAAGAAATATTAGATTCAATAGTTTTTGAAACTTTAAAATATTTTTGTGTTTATCCTGGAGGTACTAAAAAACTAGAAGACAAAGATGGGAACATTCTTCCAGATTGTTTTTTAATGCCACCAAGATCTACAACTCTAGATTTTGCATATAAACTACATACTGACTTTGGTAAAAACTTTATAAAAGCAATAGATGTTAAAACAAAAATGCTTTTAGGAAAAGACCATCTATTAAAAAATAATGACGTTATAGAAATTATTTCAGGAAAGTAAAAAAAATCTTTAAAAAATAAGCGCAGTGCTAACTTTTTTTAAGAAAATAATTCGTAAAAAGGCTTTGTTTTTTTATAAGGCGCGTTTAAGGGTTTGTTTATTTAAAAAACCATTTTTTGTGCTTTTTTTTAAAATCAAAGGAGACTTTGACCTTTAAGTCAACAATCTGTTTATAAAGGTTTCGGTCCTTATTATTAGTTATTCTGTCTAATTTTTTTTAGATAGAATTTGACCGTTTTAACAAACGACCTAAAACTAGGTTTTAGGAAATTACATTTACGGGATGATAAAGTAGGAAAACCTTTATAAAAAGAATAATAGCAAGTTTTGCAAAATGCAAAAGATTCTTTTTTTTGATTTCATGTTACGCCAATTAGTGGATAACTTGGCTTGTAGACCGATGAAGAGCGTGGCAAGCTGCGATAAGCTTGGGGTAGGCGCATGCAGCCTTTGATCCCAAGATACTTGAATCATCCAGTTTTTCTGGAAGGGAACCTAGGGAATTGAAGCATCTTAGTACCTAGAGGAAAAGAAAACAAACGTGATTCCGTTAATAGGGTCGACCGAAAGCGGAGAAGAACAAACCGAATCTCTTATAGTGATATAAGAGACATGTGGGGTTTTGGCTTATTTACTTCTTAAATACGAAGTTGAATTTTTTCTGGAATGTTAAACCATAGAGGGTTATAGTCCCGTAAACATAAACTATTTAAGAAGATTTTTAAGATCCAAGAGTATTGCGCGTTGGATATCGCGTAAGAACATGGCAGGCACTTACTGCTAATTCTAAATATACTACAAGACCGATAGTAAATGAGTACTGTGAAGGAAAGTTGAAAAGTACTCCTAACGGAGGGTTAAAAGCACTTGAAACTAATTGGTTACTGTACGGGCATGGCCTGAAAGTAATGACGATGGATAATAAGGGCGTACTTTTGTACAAACGTCATCTATCTGAACGAGGTTGTGCTGTCCGTCACGAAGCACGGGCGAGGGAGTTTATCTTTATGGCAAGACAAAGTAACGAAGTTACGGTGTCGAAGGGAAACCAATATGTTCGCAATTTTTTAATGAGGAACAAGGTGTTAACTGTGCCTTTAGTCATAGGGATATGACCCGAAACCAGATGATAAATGCTTGGGCAGGGTGAAGGCAACCAACTGGTTGTTGGAGGCCCGCAGCAGTACTAGTCTAACTGTTTGTGTGACCTGAGTATAGGACTGATAAGGTAATCTAATCTGGTGATAGCGGGTTCCTATCGAAAAATCTCTAAGGATTGCCTGGCTGAAGACCAATAATAGGGTAGAGATACTGATTAGAAAGTATTGGAAAGAAATTTCCAGCTTTCTTGTCAAACTCCGAATTTATTATTGTCGTTGAATGCTGGAGTAGGGGCTGGCGGGTAAGCTGCTTGTCCAAAAGGGGAATAACCCAGACTACGATTAAGGTCCTTAAATACCAACTAAGTGTAAATGCGAAGGGAGTTTTATTTCCAAGACAATTGGGAGGTTGGCTTAGAAGCAGCCATCCTTTAAAGAGTGCGTAATAGCTCACCAATCTAGGAATATTGCCCTGAAAATTAACGGGACTAAGTTGGTTACCGATATCGTAGAGCACATGTCAATGTGATCTGGTAGGTAGGTGATTTGGTAGAGTAGAAGCTAGGTTGTAAAATCTTGTGGATCTGCCAAATATATGGATCCTTGCGATAGTAACATCAAAGAAAAGTGAGAATCTTTTTCGCCGAAGGGGCCCAGGTTTCTTAGCACTAATTATTAGCTAAGAGTAAGTCGATCCTAAGTTGAGTCGTAATCCGATAAACAACGAAAGGGAAACAGGTTCATATTCCTGTACCAATAAAACACGTATGGCAACGTAAGTATCATTTTTGACAGTTTTGGCAAGGTGGAGTGTGCTTGTCTGCACATCTAAGTGTTGCAGACCTCTCGAGAATCATAATGATGAGAAGGAGGTCAGAGACACGAATGGGAGAGATCTTCCATTGAGGCCAAGATTCCATGAAAAGAGAATGATACAGTGTTTTATTGCTCGTACTTAGAACTGGAAAAGGTGTCCCTAGCTGAGTAGGCTAAGGCGTAATAGGAGAATTAAGTTAAGGGAATTCGGCAAATTAGCCCCGTATCTTAGGTATAAGGGGTGCTTACGGTTGTGTAAACTGTAAGTTTTAATGACAAAGACCGTCCGACTGTTTATCAAAAACACAGGTGACTGCTAGCCTGAAAAGGTGTGTATAGTCACTGACTTCTGCTCACTGCTAGTACGTGAACATCAAGTTCAATTGATCTAAGCGCTGGTAAAGAGCGGGCCTAACTCTGAGGCTCTCATGGTAGCGTAATACCTTGCCGATTAATTGTCGGCTTGCATCAAGGAAGTAACGAGATAGTCACTGTCCCTAACTTAAACCTAGTGAACTTGCTACGTGGTGAATATGCCACGGACGACCAATGGGAGGATAAGACCCCATGGAGGTTTACCACAGTCTGATGTTGTGATATTGTTTTCATTATAGAGCGTAGATGGGAGTCGCTTATGCTGTTCTCGCCAGAGAGCAGATAGACGCCAATGTAACACCATCTAGTGAAGAAAATATTACTTAACGTTTCTTTGTAAACGGACAGCATTTGATTGGGTGGTTTGACTGGGGCGGTACGCCCCTGAAAAGATATCAGGGGCGTCCAAAGGTTTGCTCAAGCAGGTCAGAAATCTGCTTTAGAGGACAAGACCAAAAGCAAGCTTAACTGTGTTTCGCACAGCAAGAAACGCAGGAAGGAAACTTGGGTCTAGCGAACGCTAGTGTCCCTATTAGTGGGGGCCTAGTCTGACAGTAAACTTACCCTGGGGGTAACTGAGTTGTCGCGGGTTAGAGTCCACATCGACCCCGCGGTTTGCTACCTCGCTGTTGGCTTACGGCATCCTGGTTGTGCATAAGCAGCCAAGGGTGGAGGTGTTCACTCATTAAAGCCGTACATTAGCTTAGTTAAGAACGATGCGAGTCAGTTTGGTTTCTATCTATTGGTCGTGTTGGTTGTCTGAGGGAAAGATACGTTTAGTACGAGAGGAACGATGTGTCGCAATCTCTGGTGTACCGATTGTCTGACAAGGCACTGTCGGGTAGCTACGTTGTATTTGATAAGAGCTGAAAGCATCTAAGCTCGAAGCGAATCCTGAAACGAGACAGCCATTCCTGCAGAGATGTAGGACGAGGACGCCGGAAGAAGACCGGTTTGATAGGTCAGTAATGTAAGACGGGAGTTTCTTACGACTGTTTAAGTTTTCTGATACTAATAGTCCGAGATGAAATCTTTTTAAAAAAAGAATCTACAACTTGTTGTTGTTTTTAGATAAAGGTTTTCCTACTTTTTATCCGTAATACTATTTTTTTAAACTATTATTTTATAGTTGATTATGTGATATAAATTTTAAATATTAATCTTTTTTGTAAATTTATTTTTTTTAAGATAAATACATACAAAAAAATACTTTTGCAACATAATATATTTAAGGTTTTATAGATGAAAGAAAGAGATAATTTACAAATAATAGTAGATACCTGTTTTTGGATTCGTGTTGTATATCTTGAATTAGAAGTCTATTTATTAAATTATTTTTTATATAAAAGAACTATATTTTTTTCTTATGTTTGTTAATAAATATTGCTAAAGAAGAAGTAGAAAACAATAAAATAAACAAAGAATATACAAAGAAAAATATGGTTTCTATTATTGGTATTTCTAATATCTCTAAAAAAGGAACTAATAGTAAAAAGACTGTAAGATTGATTGCCTCTAAGATAATTGCTAACAAGATAATAAATATCGTTATTAACCAAAATTTTTTTTTTAAAAATAACCACGCTTTCTGTAAGCCTTTTTTTAAAGATAAGTCGTTTTCTGAACCCATAAAAAATAAAGCTAAAAAGAAAACATATAAGACTATAAACAATAATAAAGTTAATAATATTAAAAAAATAATAGCTATAGTTGTAATCTTTAATAATAATAAACTATATAAAAAACCAAAACAACACAAAATTAAAAAAAAAACTAAACAATATCTAAAAACAATAGCTGTGTTTTTTATGTTTTTTTTATTACTTATAATTGATATGATTATATATACAATATAGTTGTTTATAGAAAATAAAATAAAAAATAAAAATACTAACAAAACTAAATAAAAGCCAAACAACTCCATAATATGAAAAAATATAGGAGCTATACTCATAGTGGTTAATAGATCTAAAGAAGAAAAATCAATTGCATTTGCTAATAAATTTAAAAGATAATCACTTGTAAAAAAAGCAATAATATAAATCGCTGTGAATAATATCACAGGCAAAATAAACTTTTTTCTAAAAACGTTTAGTCCTTTTATTATACTTACTAACATTTATGTCACATTTATTTTTTTACTTCTAAAGTTGTTCTGTGTTTGTGCGGAATCTGATTGAGAGTGTAAGTTATATCAAAACTATAAGTGCCTTCAAGAATATTCATTGGATCCTTAATCGTGTTTACGTTACATATTATTGTTCTTTTATTATTTTGAGCAATAATTGGCATCTCAATAAGGTCGTTTGGTGGCTCTGTGTTTGGACAAGATATAAAAAAAACATCTTCTACAGGCTCTATAAGTATCGTAGAATCTCTTGCATCTATTTCGCTATCGTTTCTTACAGTTATCTCTAGTTCTAAACTACTATGTTGAGAAAGAACATATGGAGAATGACTAAAACTCGTAGAAATGTTTCCTTTATTAAAACTTAAAAAAGAAAAATTAATTGCAGAAACCATATAAAATAACAAAATAACTAATATAAAAGCAACAATTGCAATCAAAATCTTTTTTGTTCTATCATTAATATTTAATTTAAATTTCTTTTCTTTATATAAACTCATGTTTAAAAACCCATTATTTATAATATATATACTACCCAAAAATATATATATATATTGTTCTATATATATTTTATAGTATAGTATTTTTAAATGTGTGTTTTTATGTCCTACAAAGCATATCTTGATATTGAAGTATCAAATCTTAAACTTGTTATAAAATCAATAATAAAAAACTTTGAAGAAGAAAATCTTTATCTATTGCATAGACTAGACGAAGCTTTGTTAGAAAAAGCAATAATCGATAATGATGCCGATATTGTTAATCTTTCAGTTGTGGCCTATTGTTTTAGAAAATTGTTATCTAAAAAACACATCATAAACAATATAAAATGGCCAGAAATAAAACAGAAACTACTTGATAGTCTCTATAAAATACAAAAACACATAATAACAGGAGACCAAAAAGCAATCAAACAAGAAATACTAAACATAGAAAAAACTATAGAACATACAGACAATCTCTTTGGTTACTTTGTTCAAAATCTAGTTACAAATTCAAGAACAAAAATTGCGTCCTCTGCATATGGATATGGTTTGTCTTTATCTAAAGCATCTAAACTACTTTCTGTTAACAAAGAACAAGTTATGAAGATTGTTGGACAAACAAAAATGTCTGATGAAGATGAAACTATAGAAAACATAAAAAAAAGAGTAGAATATATTATAGAAAATAAAGCAAAAGAAAAGTGATTATATGAAAATTGTATTTGACTCAGGAGTTATTATTAGTTTCTCAGAAACTTGTTTTTTGCCTCTATTAAGACCATTAAAAGAAGATATTGGAGAATTTATAATAACCAAAGGTGTAAAAAATGAATGCGTTGATAGAGTTAGAAACAACATGAGACTAAAACTAAGCTCTCTAAGAATAGAAGACCAAATAAACGGATATGTTTTTGATGTTTATGAAGGAAATAAAGAACTAACTGAAAAAACAAACAAAATACTATCAATAACAAACAGTATATTTACTATCCATAATAGACCTTTGAAAATTGTTGATTTTGGAGAAGCAGAATGTTTAGCTTTATTAGGTCTTACAAAAGCAACATGTATTGCAGTTGATGAAAGAACAACAAGAATGTTGATTGAATCACCAAAATCTCTTTTAGAAATATTTAAAAAAAAACACAGAACTAAAAAAATAAAAATAGATGAAGAAAAATATCAAAAATTTATTAATGAGATTGGAAAAGTAAAAGCTATAAGATCAGTTGACTTGTTTTCATATGCTTATATAAGAAAATTGTTAAATAATAAATATCTTAATAAAGAACATCTTAAAGCAGCCTTATATTCTTTAAAATTTAATGGATGTAGTGTTTCTTTTAACGAAATTGAAGGATATCTTAAAGAAATATAAAAAATTGGTGTTTTTTAAGAATATTACTGTTTTTAAATACTTTTGTACATAATATATATTTGTACAACAAAGAAAGAAAATCTATGAAGATTGTAAAAAAACACACAACTTATTTTATAAATCCAAAAGATGAAGAAGAAAGAAAGCTTATAGATAAGTATGTTTTTTCAGAAATTGAACTTAAAGAAATTACAGAAAAAGTTGCTTGTTTAATAAAAACAGAAGAAAATACAGAAACAAAAGAAATAAACACAAAACAAAAAATTACTGCTCTACTTAACGACAAGTCACTGGACTTTAAAAATAAACTAGAAGGAAGATTTGAAAAACTACTTAATAAAAAAGATTTAGCTGTTTTTAAAGAAATGGTTGAAAAGAAAGAAATTGTTTTAGATAAACTATCAAACAAATATAAAAACTTTTTTTATAAAGTAAATAATAAATCACAATCAAAAGAAACAATGGATGAAAAATTTGAAGAATTTAAAAAAAAAGAACATGTTATATTTTCACAAGATAGCCTAGCACAGAAGTTTTCACAAACCTTTACTAAACAACTACAATCTGGAGAAATAAGAGGCACAAAATCTTTTGATAGATGTTATTATGTTGTCTCTAGTTCTGTTTTTGATAAGCTTAGTGACCAAATACTAAAACAATTTGAAAAAGACTTTACAATAAAAGAAGTTGCAGAAAAATTAAAAGTTTCTGAAGATCTTATAAAATGTGTGTTAGAAATTCTTAAAGAAGAATGTTCGATAATAGAAAGAAGAAAAGGAGTATATTATAAAGTGTGATTAATATGTCAATTACGATGATATTGCTAATAGCAATTTTTATATTTATTGTAGGTAACATAATCCTAAGTTATCTAGAAAAAAAATCAAAAAATTGTTTGCCAGTAGATAAAGATATCTCTAAAGAAGTTTTATCTTCTAAAGTAGATGTTTTAAATAATAGAGTTGGATCTATGGAAAATAGAATCAATCTTATAAATATGAAAGATGTTAAGAAAAAACCTAAAAAGAAAAAAACAATTTATAAAATACCTAAAACTAAACAAATAAAAGCTAAAAAACCAGTTGTAAAGAAAAAACCAGTATCTAAAACAACTTCTAAAAAGTCAATATCTAAAAAAACTATAAACAAAAAACCAACATCTAAAAAACCAGTAACTAAAAAAACAAATACAAAGAACACTGGATTAAGTAAAAAACCAATTACTAAAAAGATATCTACAAAGAAAAAACCAACAAAAAAGAGAACAATTTCTAAAGATCAAGTAGACTATTTATCATTAATAGAGATCTTAAGAAAAAGAGTTTCTGAATTAGAAAAACTTTCAGAAAAATCAACTCTTAAAAAACCAATACCTAAAAAAATAACAAATAAAAAACAAACAAACGTTGCACAAATAAAAGCTTTAAGAAAAAGACTATCAGAACTAGAGAAAAAAATAGAAAAACCAATACCTAAAAAACCAGTCACTAAAAAAACACCTTCTAAACCTAAAAAACCAGCCACTAAAAAAACACCAAAAGTTGATGTTTTAAATAAATATGAATATTCAAAAACAAAAAGCTCAATAATTAATCAACCACAAAAAACAAAGACAGAACCAAATAAAGAACTAGTCTTAAGACAAAATAACGAAAATCCACAAAAGAAAACATCAAGAAAAAGAATCATCGAAAGAGTAATAGAATCAGAAGATGTAGATGAAAATTAGTTTTTAGGTGGCTCAGCTCGCCCATCTATCTTCATTCAAAATTTTTTAAAAATTTTGTCAGCAGGTGTTCAATATCATCACAGCCACATATATTCTTAGGACCGATAGATTTTATAAATGTTAGTATAATATATATTAGTAAAGAAAAATAAATTAAAAGAAAATAAACATGAAAATAGGATTGATCGTAGAATGTTTTTTAAAATATATTAGAACAAATGATATTATAGCAATAGGAACTAGTGAACATGATACAGAACTAATAGACGAACTTGCAAAAATACTGATTCTAAGAAAAATAAAAGTACATTTTGTTGCAAGTACAAACAAACAAGCAAGACACCTGCATGATCTAGGACAAGAAACCATCTCTTTAAATGAGAAAGAAATTGATATTGCTTTAGAGTTTGTAGATCAAGTAGATCAATATAATAATTTTGTAAAAAAAGATACCAAATCCTTTATAAGAGATAAGATGATTGCACAATCCGCACTAAAATTGATTGTTGTTTGTGATAAACATAATCTTATAGAAAGCATAAACAAAGACGTATATGTTGAAGTTTCTAGTTTTGCATGGCAAAGAACTTTACTAAACCTACAAAGTTATGGAAATGCTAGAATAGTTGTCGATGACGAACAAAAGTTTGTGAAAACAGAGATTGGACACTATATTGTAAGAATCACTTTAGATAATAATATATCTTTAGAAGATTTTGAATATTCTGTAAGAAACATACCAGGCGTTTTGGAGACAGGAGTTTTCTTAGGTATGCTAGATGTTGTTTTTGTAACAGACTATCATAAAGAAGATAGCCTAATAGTTAAAAGAAGAATATAAAATAACTTACAAAAAAATACTAGAAAACCTTTATATCCTATAAAAAACATACTTTTTCTTTAGAATGTATCTAAAAATAAAAGAAGAAACTTCTTTAAAAAAAATAAAAACTTTAAAGAAAAACGTTTTTTTAAACTGCCCATATAATTTTAGTAATAAAGAAGTTAACGTGCTTGAGTGTAAAAACTGTAAAACACCTAAATGTATGTCAGTTTGTAAAAGTAATGCTATTTACTTTGCATCAAATCAAATAGTTGCAATAGACGAAAGTCTTTGTGTTGGTTGTGGCAGATGCTTAGAAGCATGTGAACAAAAAGCAATTATTCTAAAAAACAAAAAAGCAAAAAAATGTGATCTTTGTGCAAATAATTCCTTTCTTATGCCTTGTTATTATAATAATAAAGATGTTTTGGAGTTGTTAGAAGATACAAAAGCTAAAGAAAAAACCTATTCTAAATATCTTGGATATACTATAAGAAGAGATATAAAAATAAACAAATATCTTTCAAAAGATAAAAAAATTGTTAATTGTGATGATGAGATTAAAAGATATGTTATCTCTGAACCCTTGTTGTCTTTACAAGAAATAAATATAATAAACACTATCTTAGACACATACAAAGACAAAACAATAGATACAGAACTAGAAGATAATTTTGAAAAAAAAGTGTTTGAAGATTTAGAAACAGAACTTGTAAATTATTGCTATTTTAATAATATTGTTCTGGATGATGACCAGTTTAAATATATTCTTCAACTAACCTACAATAATCTTTATAACTTTGGACCAATTACGTATCTTTTAGAAGATAAAAATCTAGAAGAAATTTCTGTAATAGGCACAAAAAAACCAGTCTATGTTTATCATAAAAATTTTGGATGGTTAGAAACCAACATAATATATATTTCAGAAAATATACTAAAAGAACTTATAAATAAACTATCATGGTTTTCAAACAAATATATTACTTTAAAAAATCCTTTGTTAGACGCCTCTTTACAAGACAAATCAAGACTAAATGCAATCATTAATCCAATAACAGAAAGCTCAACAATAACCATAAGAATGTTTTCAAAAAAAGGATTTAGTTTAAAAGATCTTATTAATCTAAATACAATTACTCTAGAAGCCCTAGCCTTCTTAAGCCTTGTTTTTTTAACAGATTCAAATGTGTTGGTTGTTGGAAACACTGGTTCAGGAAAAACAACAACCTTAAACGCTCTTTTATCATTAGTTCCAGAAAATGAAAGATTTGTTCTTGTAGAAGAAGTAAAAGAAATTAAAATACCACATAAACATCAAGTTTCAACAATCGTAAACAAAGAACTAGACGTTTCTTTAGAATCTTTAGTCATAAATACTTTGAGAATGAGACCAGATAGAGTAGTTATTGGAGAAATAAGAAGAAAAGAAGAGTGTTTTGCATTAATAGACTCTATGTTGTGTGGGCAAGCAAAAGGAACATACACAACCTTTCATGCACAAACAGCAAACGAAGCCATATTAAGGCTTATGTCTTATGGCGTTATGGAAACTGATCTTTCTTCAGTAGATATTATCATTAATCAAAGAAGATATAATAGTTATTCAAAAAACCAAATACAAGAAAAAAGAAACATTTTTGAAATTGTTGAAGTTTTTTATAAAGATAAGAAAATACAGCAAAACAAGTTGTTTGAATATGATGCAGAAAAAGATAGGCTTGTAAAAAAGAATGACCCCAAAAAACTTATGGCTAAGTTTAAGATTGCTTTTAAGATAACATCTAAAAAAGACTTTGTTCGATTACTTGGACAAAAGAAAAATTATATTAAAAATCTGAAATGACTATGAAAATAATCTCAGAAACCTTTTCAAAAAACAACAATGTTGGTTTTCTTGCGTGTGTTATTTTTATTTTGCTTATTTATTTCTCTTTAACAAAGATATATGTAATTAAGGTGCAATATCTTTTTTATGCTCTTTTGTTTGTTGGTTTTTGTTTTTATATAATTATCTTTTATTCTAAAAAAATAAAATATGAAAATCAATATAAAGAAATATCCAAAGAACTTCCATTTTTTATAAACAATCTAGCAAACGATCTAGAAAAAAACATATCTATAAAGAACGCTTTAGAAAACAGAACAAAAGACGGCACTCTAATTTCTTTAAAAATAAAACAAGCACTTAATAATGTTTCAAATAAAGGATATCATCTAAAAGATTCTTTATTGTTAATATCTAAAGAACATAAAGATTTTTATGACGTTACATATCAACTAATAGAAATAATCAACTCAGGAACAAGAAACAAAGCCTATCCATTAAGAATTCTATCAAAGACTATGGTAGAAGAGCAGACTATAAAGATGAAAAACTACTCAACAAAACTAAATCTAATTACCTTGTTATATATTGTTGTTTCTGCTATTGTTCCTGCAATGTTGTTAATGTTTTTTATAGTTGGTGGTAATTTTTTTGAAATTAGTTTTTCTCCAACAATGGTTGTTTTTATTTGTGTTGTTGTTTTTCCTGTTGTAGATATGTTATTGTTATTGATTTTAAGAAGTAGTTTGCCATGAAAGAAATTTTAAAAAAAACAAGATATTTGTTGATTTTTGTAATTTTGTTTATCTTGTATGTGATTATAGAAGAAAGGTTTGTTTTTTTAATAGTTATTTTTTCAGTAACGATTGCTTTTTTCTTTATAAAACATCTTTTAAAAGCCTATAACAAAACAATTATAAAAAGAAATCTAGAAAACACACTAACAGACGAAATACTAAAACTAACAACTATGAATCTTTCAGGAGATATAAAACAAATAGTAAATAGTTTGTGTTTTTCTAGAAACAAAACCCTTGCATATGAGTTTAGGATAATTCAGAAAAAAATCAAACAAGGACATAATATAAAAACTTTGTTTGATATTCTTAAAAACAAATACAATTCAGATATTTTGGATAAATTTTTAAACTTAATAATAATTTCACATAAAACCGGTACCACAAGCTACAGTGATTTTAAAAATTTAGTAGATGAGTTTTTAAGATCAAAACAAATTATGCAGGAAAGAAACTCTATGCTTCTTATGCAAAAATACACAATCATCTTTTCTGGAACCATAATCATTCCTGTTATCTTAGGTGTTGTGATTTCTTTAGTAGAAAAATTAAGTAGTTCTTTTGATATGTCTTCTTTAGGCTTTGAGATTAACAATCAGTTATTTGTGGTTGGTTATTATTGTTCTATTATTTATATAATAGAATATATTATTATATCTTCAATATATTTAGCAACTATAGAAAACAATTCAAAGAAATTTATTGTTTATTTTTTAATATGTTTACCAATTAGTTTGGGTTTGTTTTTTTTAGCACCTTATGTTTTTTAAAATATAATTTTAATTATATTTTTATTTATAATTAAATAGTTTATTATATTTTTTATGATTTATTATTTTTAATATTATTAAATAAACATATATTTTGTCATTTTTTATAATATATAACAATTTTTTTTTTTAGAAATTGGGTTTTCTGCTTGTGGATTATTATAAAGTAGATTTATAGATCTTTCTATAGAAAAAAAAAACTTTTGAATCTTTATCTGTTTTTGATTTTAGTAAAAAATAACTTTTTTTAGCATCATCTTTTAAAAAAACTTTCGCGTCTTTATTTTTTAATATATTTAAGTTCATGAGAGTCTTTTAAAAAATTTTTAATGTCTTTTGATTCTTCATAGGTCCATTGAAAGCCTCTAGGACCATATATAATTTTACCACTAACATATAAATAATCTAGAGCAAGTTTTAATGTAGAATACATTATTTTTTTAGACAGTTTTTCTTTAAGTTTAGATATTTTTATTGGTTTATCTTTATTGTTTTTTAAATAATTTTCAATCATTAAAACAGTACTTAGATTAGGATATCTTATTTCTTTTTTTATTTTTTCTTTCATAATAGTCATCAATTGATATTTTTTAAGTATGTTTATATACTATATAAGTTCCAAAAAGTTTTTAAATAAATCTTTTGTGTTTTTTTATTTTTGATTGTGATTATTGTTTTCTTAGTATTTTTAATATTAATATATCTAAATAAAAAAGAAATATTAGACACACATTTAAAAGAATATGATGTTGTTATAATAAATGATTCTTTATTTGAAGAAATATATAACTTATTAAAAATTTTTGTAATGTTTGTTGTAATTTTATAATAAGTGATATATCTAATTTTTATAATATAAAAAAATGGGTTTTATAAAATAATTCTATTTATATAGTTTTTTGTTCCTATTATATATATATATAATATATTTTGCAGAGGTGGCGGAGTGGTCAAACGCGCTAGCCTGCTAAGCTAGAGTCTCACGACTACACGGGTTCAAATCCCGTCCTCTGCGTTCTATTATCTAATAAAAATGCCTGTTATTTAAAAATATGGTGGAAAACATGAAAATTTTAGAAAATACATATATAAAAGATATTAAAAAATTAAATAAAAAAATAGAAACAATAAAAAAAGAAGGAAAAGATAATATTCAAATAATCTCAGACTTTGATAAATCTTTAACACAATTTATTGTTGATGGTCAACAATTTAAAAGTGTTATTGCTCAAATAAGAGATGGACTTTATCTTGGAGAAGAATATACAAAAAAAGCAAATGCGTTTTATGATTATTATCATCCAATAGAGATTGACCCAAACATATCTTTTCAAGAAAAAAAAGAAAAAATGAAAGAATGGTGGTCAAAACATATAATCTTACAAGCAGAACAAGGACTTTCAAAAAAAATAGTAGATGAAGTTAATAAAAATTCAAAAATAAAACTAAGAGACTTTGTAAAAGAAGTAATTTATGAAACAAACCAAAATAACATCCCTTTTCTAATATTGTCTTCAGGAATAGGAGATTTTATTGAACAAATTCTTAAAAATAAAGAATGTCTTTTAAATAATATTTTTATCATTTCTAATTTTTATGATTATGATGAAAATGGTTTGGTTAAAGGATATAAAGAAAATGTTATTCATTTATTAAATAAAAATGAATATGGTGTCAAAGAAACAAAATATTACGAAAAAGTAAAAAATAAAAAAAATATTTTGCTTTTTGGAGACTCTTTAAGTGATGTCAATATGTCTGATGGTTTTGATTATAAAGAGATTATTACGGTTGGTTTTTTAAACGAAAATAAAGAAAAATTGTTAGATATCTATTTAGATAATTTTGATATTGTTATAACTAATGACGGCTCATTTGAACAAGTATATAAACTTTTAAAAGAAATTGTTGGTTATTAAGTTTTTAATTTTATAAAAAATTAATTAAAAATTTAAAAAAATAAGAAAAAAAGATTTTTTGTAAATAAAAAACCTTTAATAAAAAATCTAAATTATACTATTAAAAGAAATAAGTTTAATATTTTCTTTTCTTTGCATAACAGTCTCTACAAAAAACAGGCTTGCCTTCGATTGGTTTGAAAGGAACTTCACATTCTTTTCCACACTCTGAGCAAGTAGCCTTATGCATTTCACGAGGCCCATAATTTCTATTGCCTCTATTAAAGTCGCTCACTTTATCTTTCCTCCATACAATGTATTTGTTTTATACAAAAACAAAGTATATTCTTTTTATATAATATACTAATATAATTAAGGTTAGATGACTTTATAAATGCATCTTTTTTTGTAAATTTTTGTTATTTGGGTGTAAACCTAAATATAACCATAGTTATAAATATATTTTGAATATTAATATATATATAAAAGAAAGTTAAAGGAGGAAAAAAAGATGAAAACCATAAATTATGTGTTAATAGGCGTACTAGTTATTTTTGTAGTAATGATTTTTGCATTACAACCAAAATATGAAGAAACAATTCCTGAAGACGCAGAATTAATGTTTTGTGAAGTAGATGCAGATTGTGTGCCTTTTCCTGCAGAATGTCATACAAAAACGTGTATAAATCAAGAATATGCACACTTATATGAAGAACCAGAGGCTTGTACTATGATATTTGATTCAGAAGCAGCATATACTCCTGAATGTTGTGTATGTATAAATAATGTTTGTCTAAATCAAAATCTTGGTCGAGATATAGAAGATATAGAATAACCATTGGTTATTCTTTCTTTTTTCTTAAAAATATGATTTTTTAAAATAAATTATATTTATAAAGTGTTTTTAACATAATATATATATAATATTCTTTTTTTGCTGGAGTTCCCGAGCGGTCAAAGGGGCCAGACTCAAGATCTGGTGCTTAGTGCTTCACAGGTTCGAATCCTGTCTCCAGCATTTATAAAAAAAAGAGATTAAATTAATGAAAAACAAATTTAAGAAAAAAACCTTTATTTTTTGGTTATTGTTAGTAATTGTTGTAGGTCTACTATTTTTAATAAAAAGAGATTTGTTTAATCTTGGTTTTTTAAATGTTTTTCTTGCAGAGTATAAACTTCTTGCAGTTATTATATATATTTTTATACTTGCATTAACTGGACTTTTTTTAACACCATCTACTCCTTTTACAATAGCTTCTCTTTTATTTTTTTCTCCCTTTGAAGCTTTTGTTTATAATCTTATAGGAATTGTTTTTTCTTTAACCATTGCATATTATTTTTTACAATTTCTTGGATTTGATAAATTTTTAAAAAACAAATATCCAAAAAAGATACCATATATAAAAGAAAGACTTAAAAAAAAAGAATTTCCAATAATTGTTGTTTGGAGTTTTACTCCTTTTTTTCCTACAGATCTTATAATTTATGCATCTAGTTCTTTAAGAATTTCTTATATTAAATGTTTGTTTGGTGTGTTGATTGGCGAAGGTGCCTTAAATGCAATTTATCTTTTCTCTTTAGGTGCTTTGTTTGTGCTTTGATTTTGTTTAGTTTCTTTTTTTTGTAACCTTTAAAAAACATGACAAAAAGAGTTTCTTTTTTTTGTAACTCTAGATTTCACAAAAAATATGTTTAAAAACATTTTGTTTGTTATATATTTTATTATGGATAAAAAATTAGTGCTATTGATATCTTTTATTTCATTTGTTTGTTTGATGATTTTATTTAATTTGTTAATATATGACCAATTATCAGGAAATGCTTGTACATGTCCAAAAGTTGTTTCTCAAAACATGGTCCTTTTTTTTATAACTTTATCAATAATTTTTACTGCTTCTTTATTTTATTATCTTTATTCTATATCATTAAGTAAAAAAGAAAAAATAATAGTTCATAATCAAAAAACAATTTTCTCTGTATTAAATGAAGATGAAAAAAAAATATTAAAAGAAATAATAAAAAATAACAACGTAATAGAACAAAAAAAACTATCCAAAAAATTTGGCAAAATAAAAACACACAGAATTATTAAAAAACTCAAAGAAAAAAACATCGTTGTTATAGAAAAAAAAGGACAGGAAAATATTATTAAACTAATAGAAGGATTTAAGGTGAAAATATGAATAAAAAATATCTAATAGTTTTAGTTTTGTGTTTTTTATCTTTATTTATGTTAAGTAACATAACAAACATAAATGCACAAACAACCATAGACCAATCAAAAGAACAAGTAGAAATAAATTATTTTTATTCGCCTGGTTGTTCAGCATGTGCTCAAATGGAACTTTTTCTTGATAATTTAAAAGAAAAATATGACGATGTAATTTTGAATAAATATAATCTGCAAAGAGAAAGAAAATTATTTGAAGATTTAATAAAAGAATATAAGGTTCCAGAAGATAGAGTGGGTTATATACCAACAGTATTTATAGAAGAAGATTATTTTGTAGGATATGAAAGACAAATAACTAATTATATAGAATATATTGTTGCAACAAAATTAGGAATAGATTTTGATCCAGAAGGACCTCAAAAACCAGAAGATTTTGAAGAACTAGAAAAAACAAGAGTACAAACAAGTATCTTAGGGATTTGGGACGTAGATGTTGGATTTGAAGATAAATCAATCTTTTTTGCAACTATTATCTTAGGATTTTTAGATAGTCTGAATGTTTGTTCAATAACTGTTTTATTATTTTTAATAATATATATGTTGTCGATAGGTTCCTTTAAAAAAACACTTAAAATAGGACTTGTCTTTGTTGCAGTCATCTATATTTTTTACTTTTTAGCTGTTCTTATGCTAACTTCATTATTAAGTATTTTTGTTTTAAGATATGGATTAATGATTAGAATAATATTATCCATAATTGCAGGACTTGTAGGATTGATACTAATTAAAGACTTTTTCTTTTATGGAAAAGGAATATCACTAGAGATACCAAAGTTTGCAAAACCAATTTTAGAAAAATATCTTAAAAAAGCAACAATTGTTTCTACAATAATGTTTGCACTATTAGCATCTTTAGTAGAACTGCCCTGTACAGCAATATTTCCTTTAATTTTTTCAACTATACTTGCAGAATCAGGAATTGTTGGAGTTTCAAGATTATTGTGGATTGCTCTATATAACCTAGTGTATGTTATACCATTACTTGTAATTATTTTTGGAGTTTATTTTTCATGGTTAAAAATAGAACACCTAAACAAAAATATAAACAAATACAAAAAATGGATGAAATTAATTGCAGGAGCAATGCTTATATTAATTGCATTATATTTTATAATACCTATTATATAATGTATTATTTAAGGTGTGACCTATGGGACTAATAAAATCAATAAAAAATCTTGGAAAAAATACTCTGTATTATCCAGGATGTTTAACAAAGTTTGTTTTAAAAGACATTAACGATAACTATAAAAAAATACTAACAAAGATAGATATAGAATACATTACACTTAAAGACCTAGAAGTCTGTTGCGGAAGTCCAATACTAAACTGTGGACACGAAGAAGAAGCAATTGAACTTATTAAAAAAAACTATAAGATTTTTAAAGAACACAGTGTAAATAAAATTATCACCTCTTGTCCAGCATGCTATCATACTTTCAAAAATACATATCCTAAATTTTTAGAAAAATGGGATCTACAAGTAGAACATATTACTCAAACTATCGATAAAGCAATAAAAGAAAAAAAAATAAATATAGAATCACTAGACATAGATCTTACATATCATGACCCATGTCATCTAGGAAGATACTGTGAAATATATCAGGAACCTAGAAATATTCTTAAAAAAATAGGAAATATAAAAGAAATGAAACTTACAGAAAACTATTCTTTTTGTTGTGGAGGAGGATCAGGAGTAAAATCAAACTATACACCACTTGCAAACTCAATAGCCAAAGAAAGAATAGAAATGGCAAAAGAAACAAAAGCAAAATGTTTAACAACAACCTGCCCTATGTGCTATCTAAACTTAAAAGAAAACTCAAAAGATCTAAAAGTAAAAGAAATAAGTCAACTTATAATAGGTGAAGAAGAATGAACTTAGAAAAAGATATTGAAAAATGTCAAATAACTCAAAAATTGATTTTGCCTATAATGTACGACTATAAAAGAAAAAGAGATCTACTTATAGATGAAAATCAAAAAGAACAAATGAGAACTGAATTGCGAAAAATAAAAGAAAAAGCAATTGATAATATAGAAGAACTTAAAAAAAAAGCAATAAAAAACTTAGAAGAAAACGGAATAAACGTTATTGAAGTAAAAGATAAACAAGAATTTGAAAATGCAATTAAAAAAATAATTGGTTCTGAAAAATTAATTACTAAATCAAAATCAAATGTTATAAAAGAAATAGAAATAGAAAAAATGTTAAAAGATAAAGAAATATTAGAAACAGACCTTGGAGATTTTATTGTTCAAATAAGTGATGAAAAAAGTTTGCATCCTGTGACTCCAGGAATGCATCTTACACCAGAAAACATTGTAAAAACTATTAAAGAAAAATTTGATAAAGAAGTTCAACCAACACCAGAAGCAATCGCAGCCTTTGCAAGACAATTTTTAAGAGATAAAATATATAAAGCCAAAGTTGGGTTGACAGGCGCAAACGTCATTTCTGCTGATGGAAGTATTTTTATTTTAGAAAATGAAGGTAATATTTCTTTAATATCTAGAATCGTTGATAAACATATAGTAGTAACCGGATGGGATAAAATAGTAGAAAATAGAGAAGAAGCACAAAAAATTGTTCAAGCGTCAAGCATCTTTGCCTCTGGTCAAAATTATCCTGTATATGTTAGTATAATTTCAGGACCAAGTAAAACAGCAGATATTCAAAAAAAACTAATCATTGGTGCTCAAGGAGCAAAAGAAGTTCATTTAATATTATTAGATAATAAAAGAAGTGATTTACTAAAAACGGAATTTGAAGAACTATTATATTGTATTAACTGCGGAGCTTGTGTAAATCTTTGTCCTGTATATCATCAAATATTTACCAAATATGGAAGTAAAGACTTTTCAGGACCAAAAGGAGTCATCACATCTTCATTTAGAGAAGATAAACAAAATGCCTATGAAAATGGAGCTTTCTTTTGTACATCCTGTAAACTATGTAAAGAAAACTGTCCTGTAAAAATAGATCTATCAGAACTTATAAAAAAACTAAGAAAAAAACTAGCAAAAGAAAAAATAGAACCAGAAAATATTAAAGAAATGATAGAAAACACAAAAAAATATGGAAATCCTTTTGGAGAAATTGATGAGAAAAAAACACCTGATAAATTTTATTGTTGTTAATTTCTTTTTTCTTCTATTTCTTTTTTAAGATCCTCTATAAAACCTAGTAACTTTTTTTCTCCTAATATTTTATTATCTCTTGTTCTTATGTTTATTGTGTTGTTTTCTTGTTCCTTATTACCAACAACTAAAATATAGTTTATTTTTCTTAACTCTGCATTTCTTATTTTTTTGTTCATTGTTTGTTGTTTAGGATCTATATCTGTTCTTATTCCTTTTTCCTTTAAAGAAGAACAAACTTTGTTTGCATAATCAATATGTCTATCAGCAATAGGAAGAACAATAACCTGAACAGGAGCTAACCATAAAGGAAACTTTCCAGCAAAATGTTCAATCAAAACACCCATGAATCTTTCAACACTTCCTAAGATTGCACGATGTATCATAACTGGTCTTTTTTTTTCATTATTTGGCCCTTCATAAGTTAAATCAAATTTTTCAGGCATTTGAAAATCTAATTGTATAGTTCCGCACTGCCATGTTCTTTTAATAGCATCAGTCATATGAACATCTATCTTAGGACCATAAAACGCTCCGTCTCCTTCATTTATTTTATATTCTTTTTTAGTTTTATCAAGAACATTTTTTAGTTTTTTCTCAGCTAAATCCCAAAGTTGGTTATCACCCATTGCGTTTGCAGGTTTTGTAGATAACTCCATATGGTATTTAAAACCAAAAGTAGAATATATTTCATCAACAAAATCAATAAGTTTTTCAATCTCTTCTTCAATTTGTTCTTCAGTACAAAAAACATGCGCATCATCTTGTGTCATAAATCTAACTCTAAACAAACCAGATAAAACACCAGAAAGCTCATGTCTATGAACTAATCCAAACTCTCCTGCTTTTATTGGAAGATCTTTATAAGAATATTGATGTGCTTTATAGATTAAAAGATTTCCAGGACAATTCATTGGTTTTACAGCCTGTATACAATCGTCAATCTTTGTAAAATACATGTTGTCTTTATAATGATTCCAGTGACCAGACTGATGCCAAAGTTTTTCATGTAAAATCAGAGGAGTCATATTTATTTCATAACCCTCTCTTATCATTATTTTTCTTACAAAACTAACTAACTCATTAAAAATAATCGTACCATTATTATGGAAAAAAGGCATACCTGGCGCTTCTTCATGAAAACTAAATAAATCAAGTTCTTTGCCAATTTTTCTATGATCTCTTTTTTTTGCTTCCTCTATCTTAAAAACAAAATCTTGAAGATCTTGTTTGCTTGGAAAAGACACACCGTAAATTCTTTGTAATTGTTTGTTTTTAGAATCACCCTTCCAATAAGCACCAGAAGCACGCAATAACTTTACTGATTTTATCTTACCTGTGTCTTTTACATGTGGCCCTCTACAAATATCCTGCAGCTCACCTAACTTGTAGATTGTAACTTGTTTTTCTTCAATATCTTCAAGAAGTTCAAGTTTGTATGGTTCCTCTTTAAACATTTCTTTTGCTTTATCATAATCAACAACTAATTTTTCAAAAACAAGTTTCTCTTTAATAATTTTTTTAATCTCTTTTTCTATTTTTAATAAATCTTCTTCAGTAAAAGGATCTTTATCAAAATCATAATAAAACCCACTATCAATAGCAGGACCAAAACCAATCTTAACTATAGGAAACAATCTTTTTACAGCTAAAGCTAAGATGTGAGAAGAGCTATGCCAATAAACTTCTTTTCCTTTATCGTGATTAAAAGAAATGACCTCTATTGTTGAATCTTTATCAACAGTTGTTTTAATATCAGAAAGAATATTATTTATTTTTACAACAACAGCATCTTTTAGTAAACTGTTATCTACTTCATTTATAATATCTTGTGCAGATAAGTTTTCTTTAACACTTATTTTTTTTTCTTCTTTGTTGTTTATTATTTTTATGTTTATCATATATTATCACAAATATTTATATTATATAAATAATAGAGTAGTAATGTTTTTTTATTATATGTTTTTTTGTAAAATGCCTGTTTTGTTAAAAATGTGATTATTTTTGTTTTTAAAAAGTCTTTTTTTTGTTTTTGTGTATTTTTTGCCTCTTTTTTTTAAAAATAAAGGTTTTAAACGCTTTTTTTTGTTTTTAGTTCGTTATTTACTCTTTATTTTTGTTTTTTAAAATAATTTTTATAAATACGTCACGTATTTTTATTTTTTTAAAAAGAAAAAGTAAACTCTAAAAAAATGTGAACACCAAAGCTTCGAAAAACAGGGTTGCTGACTATCAACCTCCGCATAATCTCGAACCCGCACTCCAAAAAGCAACAACCGGCTAACATACTGCTGCTCCTTTCCAGGCCTGGCAGGGTTAGATAGCGCGATCGTTCTCCTTGGACGAGTCGTCAGCAACTATGCAGAGAATAATCAAACATCTTATTTTCCTCAGCTTTAGTATAACTCCAGCATATGCGGATTTCTGGTACAGGAGACCGCAAACTTCCCAGTCTGTTCACAATATAATTAATAAACGATATGTTTAAAAACCCTTTCGTAGATAATATTTAAAGAGAAAAAAATGTATTTTTTGAGTTATTATTTAAAATAAGCGTTTTTTAGGCTTCTTTTTATATAAACGCAGAAAAATACTTAAAAAAATTGAGGTGGTTTAATTTGAAATCTATAGTACAAAAAGCAATTCATACTGAAAAAACATCCTCTTCTTTAGACTATGATACAAAAGAAGAAGGAGAATTTGCGGTACCAAAAATAATGGTAATAGGAATTGGTGGTGCAGGAAACAACTCTGTAAACAGAATCTGTGCAATGGGAGCTGCAGGAGCAGAACTAGTTGCAATAAATACTGATAGACAACACTTAGGGATAATTTCAGACGATATAACAAAACTATTAATAGGAAAATCAGTAACTAATGGTTTAGGAGCTGGAGCATATCCAGAAATAGGAGCAAAAGCAGCAGAAGTATCTAAAGCAGCTTTAGAAGAAGTTTTAGATGGAGTAGACATGTTATTTATTACTGCTGGAATGGGTGGCGGAACAGGAACAGGAGCCTCACCAGTAATTGCACAAATAGCTAAACAACAAGGAGCAATCGTTGTTGCAATTGTTACATATCCTTTTGCTTTAGAAAGAGCAAGATTAATAAAAGCAGAAGAAGGAATTGATTTATTAAAAGATATTTGTGATACTGTTGTTGTTTTAGATAATAACAGACTAGTAGAATTAGTTCCAAACCTACCAATGCAAGACGCATTTAGAGTAGCTGACGAAGTAATTGCAAGAACTGTAAGAGGAATTACAGAAACAATTACAATTCCAAGTTTAATTAATCTAGACTATGCAGATATTAGAACAGTCATGGGTGGAAAAGGACTAAGTGTTATTGCTGTTGGAGAATCTCAATCAGTAAACAAAATAGAAGAAGTTGTAGATGACACTTTGAAAAACGCATTACTTGATGTTGATATAACAGGAGCAACAGGATGTTTAGTACACATAACAGGTGGAACAGAACTTACTTTAGGAGAAGCAAACGCTGTTGGTGAAATGTTAACAGAACAAGTAGATTCTAACGCAGCAGTTATTTGGGCTGCAAGAATTGATCCTACCTTTGAAAACAAAATAGAAGTAATTGCTATTTTTACAGGAGTAAAATCTCCATTTATCAAAGGAAGTAAAAAGTTTACAGGTGGAAACAACCAAACCTTTTCTAAACAATATGATGACGACTTTGGTTTAGATGTATTATAGATAAGAAGAAGAGTTTATGAAAATAAACCACCTTCTTTTTTTCTCTTTTTTTTTAAAATTATTCGTGAAAGATAATGGTATTTACAAAAGACTTTTTATGGAAAAAAGACCTAAAAGTAAAAGAACTTGTAAATAATTATGAATCTGTTGGCTTTCAATCACATGAACTTTATAGAGCATCAGAACTTGTAAAAAAGATGAAAAAAAACGGAGCCAAGATCTACTTAAGCTTTACTTCAAATCTTGTAACAACAGGACTAAGAGGTTTTTTTGCACAAACTATAAAATATGGGTTGTGTGATGTTATTTGTACAACTGTTGGGTCAATAGAAGAAGATATAATGAAAGCTATAGGAGAAAAATTTACACTCGCATCATTTTATTCAGACGATCAAGAACTTTATGAAAAAGGAGAAAATAGAGTTGGAAATATTCTTGTTAAAAACGAAAGTTATCAAAATCTTGAAAGTTACATGCAAGAGATGTTAACAGAAATATATAAGATTAAGAAAAAATGGTCTGTATGTGAATTGTTAAAAGAAATCGGATTGAAGATAGATGATGAAAACTCATTCTTATATCAAGCAGCAAAAAAAGGAATTCCTGTTTTTTGTCCAGCAATAACAGATGGTTCCTTTGGGTTTGATCTTTATCTTTTTAAAAAAGAAAATCCTGAGTTTGAAATTGATGTTATAAAAGATTTTGAAGAAATAATATTTACTACTACACACGACGAAAAAAAAGGAATCATTGCTTTGGGTGGAGGAGTATCAAAACATCATGTGATATTAACAACCCTTATAAATGGGGGTGCAGACTATGTTCTGTATATGACAACCGCAAGTCCACAATCAGGAAGCCTTTCAGGAGCAACCACACAAGAAGCAAAGTCTTGGGGAAAGATAAAAGATAATGCTGATGCTGTTAATGTTTTTGGAGATGTAACTATCACCTATCCGTTGATGATGATAAAAGTTTTAGAAGATCTTACAGAAGAAAAAACGATTTAGTTTTTGTTTGATTTGTTGGACAAATGAAAAACAAACTACCCAAAAATATATAAAATGATTGTAACATATAATTGTTTATAACTATTTACTTTTTTGTGCCTCGGTAGCTTAGTGGTCTAAAGCGCTAGACTCATAATCTAGAGATCGAGAGTTCAAATCTCTCTCGAGGCATTCTATTTTTAAACATAATCAATAGTAAATATATTAGGTGAAATATATGAAATTATCTGCAATAATAACAAAAGAAGATAAGATTTATGTTGCATATTGTCTAGAACTTAATGTCGTTAGTCAAGGTACTAATGAAAAAAGAGCACTTGCAAATCTTAAAGAAGCAGTGGAACTATTTTTAGAAGATGAAGATGTAAAAAAAGTAATTAAAAATATATTTCCTGCAAAAATGTATTCATTAGAAATTCCTGCATAGGAGATTTATAAATGAGTAAATTTCCAATTCTTTCTGGTAAAGAACTAATAAAAATATTAGAAAAGAAAAACTTTAAGGTTGTTGGAAAAAAAGGAAGTCATGTTAGATTAAAAAAAATAACTAAAGATAGAATATATATTACTGTAGTACCATTACATCAAAGAATATCTCCTGGTACTTTATTAGCTATTTTAAAGCAAACAAACTTAAGTAAAGATGAGTTATTTGATTAATATGGATAAAGAAGTTGAAACATTCTATAATAAGATTGCAGATAGTTACTCTGATCATGATGATAGGGTGTGTGATAAGATTATAGAACATTTTATGTTAAAAAACATTCCTAAAAAAAAACTAAACATATTAGATGCTGGTGCAGGAATTGGCAGATTTTCAAAACCATTATTAAAACTAGGTCATAAAGTTGTTTTGTCAGATATATCTTTAAAAATGCTAAATAAAGCAAAAAATAATCTTAAAGAATATTCAAATGCAGAGTTTATTAAAAATTCAGTTGTTGATATGTCTCAATTTAAAGATAATTCTTTTGATGTTGTAATTATGATGAATGCAATCTTAGATTACTGTTAAGATTATAAAAAAGCTATGAAAGAAACATACAAAGTTCTTAAAAAAAACGGTATATTTATAGGTACTGTAAATAATAGGTTAATTTATTGTAAAAATCATGAACTAATAGAAGAAAATTATGAACTTTTCTTAAAAAATATGAAGACAGGAAATAGATATATTGTATGGAAAGGTCAAAAGAAAGGACACACAAGCCATGAGTTTACTTTAGAAGAATTAAAAAAATCTCTTTTAAGTAAAAAATTCAAAATTAAAAAGATTTTAGGAATATATAATCTTTTAGGAAAATATGAAATGAACGATCTAAAAGATAAACAAAAATTTATTCAATTACAAATAAAGTTTGCAGAAAAAAAAGAATATTTAAACAATTCTCAAGATTTCTTTTTTATTGCTCAAAAATAATAATTTTATAAAGTATTTATTTATTATGGCATATCCATAATATGGAGATCGAGAGTTCAAATCTCTCTCGATGCATTCTATTTTTTATAAATAAATAGTTTATTAATACAAACGTATTAAATAATCTAATAAAGTGTTATTTTATAAATTTATTGAGACTAATATATATTTGTGATAAATATGAATGTAAAAGAATCTTTAATAAAAGAAATTAATAAAGCTCCTGAGCCAATACTTGAAGAAATATTAAATTATACCATGTATCTAAAAATTAAAGTTAATCTACTTAATACAAATAAACCAAACACTTACGAATCTGCTTTTGCAAAAGATTGGCTTACAAAAGAGGAAGATGAAGCATGGAAAAATTTATAGAAGGAGACATTGTTGTTGTTCCTTTTCCTTTTTCTGATTTAAAAAACTTTAAAAAAAGACCTGCTTTAGTTCTTTCAACCTTAGATGGAGAAGATGTAATTATACTTCAAATAACTTCTCAAAACAGATTAGATAAATATACAATAACTATTAAAAAAGAAGATTTTGAAGAAGGCAAATTAGATATAGATAGTTTTGTTAGATGTGATAGAATATATACAATTGATAAAAATGTTGTAATATATAAGATAGGCACATTAAAAAATATAAAATTTAATATTATTTAAAATAAAGTATTAGACATATTAAAATAAAAATTTATTTAGAAATTATTTGTTCAAATCTCTCTCGAGGCATTTTATTTTTAGTAATATTTTTATGATATTATTTAAAATCAGATAAGATGTTTACTACAATTAAATATATGCATTTTATGATTTTTATCTTTATCAATTTCAAATATACTTATACTTGCATTATCTAATCTAGGCTCAGGAATTATAATTGTAGAATCTTTATAATTTGTTTTTTCTTTTATTACAAAATGAATAACTTGATTTATACCATAATGCCCAATTATTAAAATTGTGTCTGAAGATTTATGTTTTTTAATTATTTTTTTAATAAACTTATTTGCTCTATTATAAAGTTCTTTTAGTGGTTCTCCATTAACCATATCTTCTTTAATTATTGATGTGCTTTCTAAAAGATTAAGTTGTTTTTTTGTTTTTCTTTGCCAAATCCCTAAATTTCTTTCTCTAAGTTCTTTAGTAATCTCTATAGGTGTGTTTATGTGATATTTTGAAATTTCCCTTGTGGTATCTGATGCTCTTTTAAGATCACTAGAATAAATATAATCTATTTTTTCATATTTTAATCTTTCTGAAAGTTTTATTGCTTGATTAATTCCTAATTCTGAAAGATTTCCTTGTAATTGCCCTTGCATAATTTTTTTCTTGTTTTCTATGGTTTGTCCATGTCTAGTAATTATTATTTTCATAAATAACTTAAGAATAAACTATAATAAATAATTAATGTTTTTAATAACATTTTTTCATTAATAATAATTTTTAAATAAGCTATATATTATCTATTTAATATTTATGAAAAAGAAGAAAACAAATAAGAAAAAAACAAAGAAATAATTTCCTTTTTCTCTTTTATTTTCTGTTTATAAACTATTTGTTACTATATATTATATATTAATATACAAATATGGTATATCAAAAACAACTTACAAAAAGGAAAAGATAAATATGACTAATTCTAATAATAGCTTTACTAGCTTAATTAATGATGAAAAAGTTTTGTCTGCTATAAGAGACATAGGAATAGACACACCAACAGAAATACAAATAAAAACAATGCCTTTAATAATAAAAGGCCAAAACATTATTGCACAATCAGCAACTGGCACAGGAAAAACAATTGCTTTTTTATCTGCAATCTTGTCTATGATGAACAAACAAAAAAAAGTGCAATTTTTAATAATTGTACCAACAAGAGAACTTGCAAATCAAGTATTTTTAGAAACAAAAAAACTTCTAAAATATAAGGATTTTAGCGCTTGTGTTATATTTGGTGGTACCTCTATAGGTCTTCAAGCAAAACAATTAAGAAATGCTGATGTGGTTATAGGAACGCCTGGAAGACTAATAGATCAATTTGAAAGAAACAATTTAAAATTAGACTCTGTTAAATATTTAGTACTTGACGAAGCCGATAGAATGTGTGATATGGGGTTTTTTAAAGAAATGGTGAAAATTATAGACAAAACACCTAAATCAAGACAAACCCTATTATATTCAGCAACAATTAATAAAGATGTTTCAGCACTTGAAAAAAAATATTTGTCCTCAGCAAAAAAGATTATCATAGAAACAAAAGTGGACCCGAATAATCTTCTACAAGAATATTATGTAGTTAAAAAAAAACAAAAATTTGCTTTGCTTTTACATCTTCTTAAAAAAAACTCTCAAAAGTCAATTGTATTTAGTAATACTAAAAGTTTTGTTGATTTAATATATGATAATCTAAAAATTAAAAACGTTGATTGTTATAAACTACATGGTGGACTAGAACAAAGAAAAAGAACAAACACTATTGCAAAATATCATACACACAAAGATGCAGTCTTGATATCAAGTGATGTTTCTTCAAGAGGAATTCATGTTGATGATCTTGATTGTATTTATAATTATGATATCCCTAGAGAAGAACTACAATACGTACACAGAATAGGAAGAACAGCAAGAGCAGGTAAAAAAGGAAAAGCAATTGCAATAATTTCAGAAAAAGAAGAAGAAAAATTTAAAAGAATGTGTAAAAGATTAAAATATGTTGTTGTAAAAAAAACAACGCCTGAAATAAATTTGGTAAGTATGGAAAAAATAGAAAAACCAGATTTGTTTAGCAATAATAAAAAAAAGTGTTCTAATCAAAGAACTTCTAAAAGGTTTTCTAATCAAAGAACTTCTGATTTTATAAAAAATAGAACCAATAGAAGATCTAGAAATAAAAATAGACCTAGAAAAAAGTAAGATTGAGTTATTTATTATCTAACAAAAAGCCTTTTTTCATTAATCTAATAAAAAGTTTTTCTTTAACAATCTAACAAACTCATACTTTGCTTGAACATATTCTTCCAAAAGATCATAAAGATATTTTTTACTAACTTCATAATTAGGATATAAAAAACTTTTGACTTTATATTGATGTGCTCTAAAAGGAAGATAATAAAGCCCACCTAAAAAAATGTTTTTAAAAACATTTCTTTTAGATGCGTGAACATAACTTGTAAAAACAGTTTTTCTAAATAAAGTGTTACATACAAATTTAAAAAATATTTTTCTTAATCTTGTAACTTTATATTTTATTTTATATTTTTTCTGATCTTTAAAATAATATCTTTCAATTACTCTATCAATTAGTGTGTTTTGTTGTTTTCCAACAATTATTTTTTCTTGAACTGAAGTTTTTGCTTGTAAATAAAATTCTAAGACCATATGTTCTACTTGATCATACATTTTATATTTTTTAAGATAGCCGTGAATGTATTTATCTAAAACAAAATGAGAAATAAAACCAATGGCAAAAGATTTTTCTTTGTTGTTTACTGCATTCTTTAATAATTGTTTTCCAAAAACAATTCCAAAATTAAGATCATAAAGACCATGAAGATACCAAGAAAGGTTGTTTTTGTTTGGAAAAATATTTACATAAAAAATGTCTGGATATACAGCCCCATAACAAAGCTGTTCTAGATCTAAACCTTTAAAATGTTTTTGATTTTCTAAATATATTTCTTTTATAAAACTTATATGATTTTGTTGTGTTGCCATATTTTATCTTGTTTTTATGTTTTTTATTAATAATATATATGGATTAATCATTTTATAAATCTTCCTTTTTTTAAACAATAAAAAAATTGCTTGTTTTTATTTTTTGTTCATTTCTAAAAGTCTATGTACGTCCCACACAGTGATGTTTGGAAAACGTCTTTGTAGTTCTTTTAAAGATTGATTTTTTGTGTTTATTTCAGAAATTTTTTGATGAGGATTTTTTCTAATTCTTCTTTCTGATATCACTTTTCTTTTTTTAATATCTTTTAGTAGATTTTTTATTTCATTATTTAAAAGTGTATTTTTATCAAATTTAGATTGTGGTTTTTTTCTTTTATTATATAACTGTTCTAATGTTATAATTTCTGCAATCTCTTTTTGTGGTAAATCTTTAAATCTAAAATTAGGGCCATATTTTTTAATAAATCTATCTTTTACTTTTTGAAATTTTTTTCTATCTGTTAATTGTAAAAAAGTCATTACTTCTCTAACACTTATATTTGGTCTTTCTTTTACAAGACCTACAAGTTTTGAAAATTGATAAGAAGGATTTTGAATAAATGTTTTCATTAATTGTATGTGTGTTAGTTCTCCTTTTTTATAAGATTCATAAAGATGTGGGTTTTCTTTTTTTATGTGTTTTTCAAAAGAACTAGGCAGTTCTTTGTTTGCAACTTTTTTTTTTTGAGAAGGTGTTAATCTTCTTTTTAGTTCTGATGGTAGTTTTGGCATAAAAAATCATTTTTGTCCTAAGTATATATATGTTTAAAACCTTTAAAAATATATTCTTTAAAAAATAAAGAGTTGTTTTATAAAACTTTTCTAAGATAATATATATATAATAAAAA
This sequence comes from Candidatus Iainarchaeum sp., assembly GCA_003559395.1. Classification (GTDB taxonomy): domain Archaea; phylum Iainarchaeota; class Iainarchaeia; order Iainarchaeales; family CSSED10-239; genus CSSED10-239. Next base: position 31,520 of record PWLL01000051.1, read on the forward strand.
TTATTCTTTGTGATATATATGATGACCATGTTTTTTGAACTAGCACTTATTGTAGGAATTGCAACATTATTAGGTTTGTTAATGAAATTGCTAAGACAACCAATAATTATTGGCTACATAATAGCAGGATTAGTAACAGGTCCTTATCTTTTAAACTTAGTCACATCCCCGCAAACTATAGAAATATTTTCTAGTATTGGTGTTGCTTTGTTGTTGTTTGTTGTAGGTCTTAATCTAAACCCAAAAACAATAAAAGAAGTAGGAAAAATATCATTAATAACAGGTCTTGGACAAGTTATCTTTACATCAACTATTGGTTTTTTAATTTCTTTGGCTTTTGGATTTAATATTATTACGTCTTTATATATATCAATTGCATTAACCTTTAGTAGTACAATAATAATAATGAAATTAATAACAGACAAAGGAGATGCAGACAGACTATATGGAAAAATATCTATTGGTTTTTTAATAGTTCAAGATATTGTTGCTATCTTAATCTTGATGATGATATCATCTATGCAACAAGGGTCTTTATTTTCAATGGCTTTGTTAATAAAATTTGTTGTTGGCATGGGCTTAGTGTTATTAATATTCTTTTTAGGAATAACTCTACTTCCAAAAGTAACAAACTTTTTTGCAAAATCACAAGAACTATTGATGTTGTTTGCGATCAGTTGGGCGTTAATTCTTGCAGGCTTATTTTTTAAATTAGATTTTTCTATGGAAGTTGGTGCTTTTTTAGCAGGAATGACCTTATCAATGTCTTCTTATAGATTTGAGATTAGTTCAAAGATGAGACCATTAAGAGATTTCTTTATTGTTTTGTTTTTTATATTTTTAGGATATCAAATGGTTTTTGCAAATATTTTAAATTATATTTGGATTATTATTATTTATTCTTTGTTTGTATTAATAGGAAATCCATTAATTGTTATGATATTAATGGGTAGATTTGGATATTCAAAGAAAGTAGGTTTTCAATCAGGACTTACTGTTGCACAGATTAGTGAGTTTTCTTTAATCTTAGTTGCTTTAGGAGTTAGAACAGGACACGTAACTATAGATGTTTTGTCATTAGTGACTGCCGTTGGTCTAATTACAATGGCTGGGTCAAGTTACATGATTGTTTTTTCAGAAAAAATATATCCTAAGATACAAAAACAACTAAGTATTTTTGAAAAACCAAATAAAAAAGAAGAAATAGACGAATCCAAGCTAAAAGGAATCGAAGTTATTTTGTTTGGTTATGATAGAGCAGGATCTGATTTAGTAAAATATATGAAAGAAAAAAACATAAACTATCTTGTTGTTGACTACGATCCTACATTAATAAAAAGACTAGAAGAAAGAAACATAAACTGTATATATGGAGATGTTAACAATCAAGAATTTTTAGATGAAATAAATTTTAATAAATGTAAAATGATTATATCAACAATAACAAGCTTTGATGCAAACATGTTGATATTAAGAAAAATAAAAAAAGTAAATTCAAAAATTGTGGCAATCGCAGTATCACACACAGTAGAATATACCTTTGAGCTTTATAAAGCAGGTGCGACCTATGTTGTTATGCCTCATCTTGTTGGAGGAAGATATATTTCTAAACTGTTAGACAAACATAAATTTAATAGAAACAAATATATTGAAGAAAAATTTAATAACATAAGCGATTTAAGCTATAGAGAAGAAATAAGACACAAGTCTTATTGATAGTATTTATATTTTTTTCTATATTTATATATTATTACAAAGCTCGAATAGTGTAGCCCGGTAATCACGTCAGACTCTCACTCTGATAACGGGGGTTCAAATCCCCCTTCGAGCAAATACAAAAAAAGAGAACATAATGAGTTTTAGAAGAACACAAAAACAGCAAAAAAAAGATCAACGATATAATGTTATAGAAGGTGTTTATTGGGCTATAATGTTTTATCTTCTAACCTTGTTTTTAGTACCTTATGCTTTATATTTTGGTGCAACTCCATTTCAGATTGGTTTGTTAGAGTCTTTGCCTTTGTTTGTTGGTTCTTTATTTGGTTTATTATCATACAGTGTTTTGAAACATTTTAGATCTAAAAAACAGTTGTGTGTTATTTTTTCTATATATCAAGTAATTCTTTGTGTTTTATTAGGTGTTTTTTATTTTTTTATAAGTCAAAATAAAGTTTTTGTAATTATTTTTCTATTTATTTTATTTAATGTTTTTGATGTGATTACAAGAATAATTCATACAGACTGGATTGGAAAATTATTTGTTCTAAAAAGAATTGGTGCATATACTGCACAAAAACAAATACTTTTACAAATGATTTCTATTATTCCAATTTTGTTATCAGGATATTTGTTAGATACGTTATTTGTTGGACAAAATGTGTTGATTGGATTTACGATCTTATTTATAATAGCTGCTTTATCTAGATTAATAGGTGCTCATTATCTTAACAAGATAAATGCTACAGAAACAAGAGAAGATATTAAAGAAGAAATAAAAGAACATAAAATTTCATTAATAAAAGTTATTAAAAAAGATGTTTTACAAAATAAAGAATATAAGTTTTTTTTAATAGTTATTTTAATACTTTATTTTAGTATCTTTATGGCTTCACCATATTTTAAATATTATTTTTTAGAGTCTTTGGGTTTAAGTTATTTTTCTTTTGTTTTTTTACATGTTATTACTGTTGTTAGTACTGTTTTAAGTTTAAGATATTGGGGACAAATAAACGACAAATACGGTGCATCTAAAATATTAAAAGCAACAACTCTTTTCTTTCCATTATATACTTTGTTATTAATATTTTTTCACAGAAGTTTTTTACTTTTATGCTTGTTAAATTTTTTTGATGGTATGTTGGTTGGTGGCTTTGTAATTGCAATTAGAACCTATTTTTATCAAAATACAAGAAAAGATTTAATCACTCATTTTTCTTTGTTTTCATTTGTTCAGGCATTAGGTGTTATTTTGGGTACTTTATTTGGGGGATATATTATTGTTAAAGCAAGTAATTTTTTTCTTCAAGAAATACATGCTCTTTGGTTTGTTTTTGCAATAGCTACTTTATTTAGAATTGTTGCTTTCTTTTATGTTCTAAATATTAAAGAAAAATATCATAAAGATAAAAAAGCAAACTTAGCAAAAGATATTTTATTTTATGTACCAGTTAGAAAAGGGTTTAATAGATTTGGTAGATTGTTTATTAATTATGATAAATATTTGTTTTATAGAATGACAGCATTTAAAAAAAAAAATCTTACAAAAAACCAAAAAAATCAAGAAAAATAATCAAAAACCATGAAATTTAGGACAAAAAACACACAAAAAAAGAAACCTTTATAAAGTTTTCTTATATTATATATAGTTATATGCTCCTACTAATCTCTGCACAGATATGGTTCGTTTCTGTTATTTTTTATTTTTTATATCAAATAAGTAGTCATGAATCTGCAATTTTTTTATTTAAAAATAATATTTTAATTTGTGAGCATGATAATTAATCTAAAAATCTAAAAAAATATCTTCTTAAGATATAAAATATTTAAATAATAAATTAGGTGTTTATCTTGGTAAAAAAGAAATCTATAAAAGATCAAAAAAAATTAGAAGAATTAAAATCAAAGATAGAAAAACAACTTCCAGAAAAAAAAGAAATAGAAATAGAAAAACCAAAAAAGAAAACCAAAAAAGACAAATTAGAAAAATCAAAAGTTCGGAAAAAAAGAGATAGAAAAATAAAAGAGGAAATTATACACGAGTTTGTTCCAAAACACTCTTTACTAACAGAAGAAGAAAAAGAAGAACTATCTCAAAAACTAAATGTTGATAACTTAACACACATTCTAATTTCTGATCCAGGCATAAGACATCTAGAAGTAAAACCAGGATCAATAATAAAAATAAATAGAACTAATCCAAAAATTGGAGACGTTTTATATTATAGATTAGTTGTAAAAGGCTAATCATAAACAGAACAAAAGTGATTTTTATGAAAAGTTTTGATAAATGGCCATTAGTTAAATCTTATTTTGAAATGGATTCTCCTATTCAACAACAAATAAACTCATTTGATCAGTTTATTTATGAAAAAATTCCAGAAATTGTAAAAGAATACGAAAAAATACAATGTAGTAATGATATTACTGTAGAACTATCAAATATAGAAATAACAAATCCACAAATAACAGAATCAGATAGAACAACAAAACAAAAATTGTTGCCAATGGAAGCAAGATGTAGAGATTTAAGTTATTCAGGATCAATGCATCTTGATATTAAATTATATAGAAAAGGAATTTTGCAAGATGAAAAAAAAGCATATATAGGAGAAATACCAATATTAGTAAAATCAAAAAAATGTAACCTTTATAGACTTTCAGAAGAAGAACTTATAGATGTTGGAGAAGATCCAATGGATTTTGGAGGTTATTTGATTGTTAATGGTTCAGAAAAAATGCTAGTTACTCAAGAAGTATTATCTGTAGATAGAATACTAGTACACGAAACAGATGCAAAAGTAGTTTCTTCAGAAGTATCATCTGTAAAAGGAGCCTTTAGAGGAAGAGTAAAAGTAACTGTAAATCCAGATGGTTTGTTTACTGTTTTGTTTCCTGCATCTCCTAAAAAATTTTATTTGATTGAACTTTTAAACGCCCTAGGAATGACAAAAGAAAAAGATGTTCTAGAACAGTTTGAAGATGAAAAAGTTATTCAAAACGAAGTTTTATTAAATCTAGAAAAAGTGCCATGTGTAAAAGAAGAAGAAGCACTAGATAAACTAGGAAGATCAGTTGCTCCAAGCCAAACAGATATCTATAGATTAAAAAGAGCAAGAGAAGTTTTAGATTCTTTCTTGTTACCACACATTGGACAGGATGAAAAAGATAGAAAGAAAAAAGCCTATTATCTTATAACAATGACAGAAAAAGCAATAGAAAAAGTATATAACTTAAGAAAAACTGCAGACAAAGACCACTATGCAAACAAAAGACTAGAACTAAGTGGAAGATTAATGGAAAATCTATTTAGATCTGCATTTAAAGCCTTTACTAAAGATTTAAAATTCCAAGTAGATAGAGCAATTTCAAGACACAGAAAACTAAACATAAACACAATAATAAGACCAAACGCGATTACAGAAAAAATAATGTATTCAGTAAACACTGGTACCTGGGTTGGACAAGTAACAGGTGTTGCAAAATATATGACCCCCAGTAATTATTTGACAGGACTAACAGAACCAAGAAGAGTAAAATCTGCACTAGATAACTCAAGAGAACTTTATGAAGCACGAGATGTTCATGGAACACACTTTGGAAGACTATGTCCTATTGAGACACCAGATGGACCAAACTGTGGGTTAACTAGAAATCTTGCATTAATGGCAAGAATAACAACAGAAACAGATGCTGATTCTGTTATCGAGTTTTTAGAAAAAACTGATGTGAAGATATAGATGTGATTATTTATGACTAAAAATACAAAAAAAACAAAAGTTTATGTAAACGGTAGTCTTATTGGTTTTCATGATGATCCAGAAAAACTAAAAAAAGAATTTATGATAAAAAGAAGAGATGGAACTATTGATCCACAAATAAATTTTTCATATTTTAAAGATACAAAAGAAATATTTATTAACACAGATAGTGGAAGAATACAAAGACCATTAATAATTGTAGAAAATGGAAAACCAAAACTAACAGAAGAAAACATTGCCCAAATAAAAGAAGGAAAAATTGATTGGCATGATCTTATTGTTAAAGGAATTGTGGAATATATAGATGCAGAAGAAGAAGAAAACATATATGTTGCTTTAGAAGAAGCAGATCTTACGCCAGAACATACACATCTTGAGATTTCTGGAACAGCAATTTTTAGCTTTGTTACAGCAATGATACCTTTTATAGAACACAACCTTGCAGGAAAAGCACTTCACGGAGCAAAACAATATAAGCAAGGAATTGGTTTGCCAGTTGCAAATTATAACCTTAGAATGGATACAGAACTACATGTTCTTTATTATCCACAAATACCACTTGTGAAAACAAGAGTAGACGATATAATAAAAATAGAAAAAAGACCACTTGTTCAAAATGCAGTGGTTGCAATTATGCCTTATGAAGGATTTAACATAATTGATGCGTATGTTTTTAATAAAGGAAGCGTTGATAGAGCCTTTGGAAGAAGTTCATACTATAGAGCATATAAAACTTTAGAAAGAAGATATCCTTCAGGACAAACAGACAAATTTACAATACCTACAGAAGACTGTATAGGACATAAAGGAGAAGAAGATTATAAAAATCTTGATGAAACAGGAATAGTTAATATTGAAAGCTTTATTGATAAAGGCGGAGTAATTGTTGGAAAAACATCACCTCCAAGATTTGTTGAAGAAGTATCTGATTTTGGTGTTGTTTCTGAAGAAAGAAGAGATACGTCAGAGTGTATAAAAAAACACCTACATGGATATGTTGATAGACTTTTTATAACAGAAATGACAGATGGAACCAAACTTGCAAAAATAAAAATCAGAACTCCTTTGATTCCAGAAACAGGAGACAAATTTTCTTCACATCATGCACAGAAAGGAGTGATTGGTGCAGTTGTTCCAGAAGAAGATATGCCGTTTACTTCAAGTGGAATGAAACCTGATATTATTTTAGGACCACACTCAATTCCATCCAGAATGACTCTTGGACAACTATTAGAAAGCGTAGCAGGAAAAGCTGTATCTTTAACAGGAGAACAAATAGACGGAACTGCATACTATAACGATAAAGAATATGTTTTTAAACAATTAGAAGAATTTGGATTTAGATATGATGGAAAAGAAGTATTTTATTCAGGAAAAACAGGAGAAAAAATAGAAATGCCAATCTTTGTTGGACCTTTGGCTTATCAGAGACTAAACACACACCTTGCTATAAACAAAATACAAGCAAGAGATAAAGGACCTGTTCAATTATTAACCAGACAACCAACAGAAGGAAAACAAAAAGAAGGCGGACAAAAGTTTGGAGAGATGGAAGGTGAAGCCCTTGTCTCACATGGAACCGCAATGACACTTTATGAAAAACTGATGGATAGTTCAGATGAAATTTTCTTACTATTTTGTGAAGATTGTGGAATTCCTGCAACAAACGATAAAATAAGAAACAAGAAATTTTGTCCAATATGTAAAGGAGAAAACATAAGCTATATTAAAACAAGTTATGGATTTAAAGTTTTACTTTATGAACTAATCTCCATGGGAATATTCCCAAAGATACTAATTGGAGATAAGATAGATTAAAAAGATGGTTTTTATGATAAGTAATACAAAAAAAATAAGAGGAATTGATTTTTCTGTACTAAGTCCAGAAATGATTAGGAAAATGTCTGCTGTAGAAATTGTTAGACCAGAAACCTATGATAAAGACGGATATCCTTTAGAAAGAGGGCTGATGGACCCACACCTTGGAACAATATCTCCAGGACTAAGATGTAAAACCTGTGGCCAAAACATGAAAAATTGTCCAGGTCATTTTGGAAGCTTAGAACTTGTAAGACCTGTAATTTATCCAAAATATAGTGATAAATTACTATTAATATTACAAACAACATGTAAAGAATGTGGACGATTGATAGCAAACGATCTAGAAATAAAAGACCTTATGAAGATATCAGACGATCAAGCAAGATGCCAAAAAGAAATAAAAAACGTTTTAAAAAAATATAAAGAATGTCCACACTGTCAAGCACCAGTAAGAAAAGTAGTCTTAGACAAACCAACTAATTTTTATATAGACCAAGAAAGAATCTATCCTTCAGAAATATTAGAATGGGTACTTAAGATACCAGATGAAGAAAAATTTATATTTGGATATTCAGAAGATATAAAACCTGAATGGTTTATCGTCACTGTTTTACCTATATCTCCAGTTGCAATAAGACCATCTTTGTCTTTAGAAAATGTAATTACGTCTGAAGATGATCTAACCTATAAACTTTTAGATATAGTTAGAATAAATTTAAGACTTTTAGAAAATATAAATGCAGGAGCACCACAAATAATTATAGAAGATCTATGGGATTTGTTACAATATAATATTACAACATATATAGACAACGAAACAGCAGGAGTACCACCAACAAAACAAAGAAGCGGAAAACCACTAAAATCAATATCAGAAAGACTAAAATCCAAAAAAGGAAGATTTAGATTAAATCTTATTGGAAAAAGAGTAAACTCTTCTGCAAGAGCAACAATAACACCATCCTTAGATATAAAAATAAATGAACTTGGTGTGCCACAAGAAGTTGCAGATACACTATTAATTTCAGAAAAAGTTACTTTTTGGAATATGAAAAGATTAAAAAAATCAATTTTAGAAGGCTCTGCAAAATATGCAATAACAGAAAGAAACTTAAGAAAAATGGTTACTGAAGAAAATAAAAAAGAAATTGCAGAAAGTGTAGAAGAAGGAATGACAGTAAGAAGAAAACTTAAAGACGGAGACCTTGTTATATTTAATCGACAACCAACACTACATAGAACCTCAGTAATGGGACATTATGTGAAAGTTGTTCCTGGAAAAGCCTTTAGAATAAATCCAATTATTGTAGGACCTTATAACGCTGACTTTGACGGAGATGAAATGAACATGCACTGTCCACAGTCAGAAGAAACATACGCAGAAATTAAAGAACTAATGTCTTTAGAAAAACACATGATCAGTATTAGACACGGAAACCCTGCACTTACACCAGATGATTATTTAGTAACAGGAAGTTATCTTTTTACAAAAAAAGATACAGAATTTACAAAAAAAGAAGTTATGGAAATGCTTTACTCAGTAGGAATAACAGAACTACCAACAGCAGATAGAGGAAGAGGAAACTATTCAGGAAAATTGATTTTTAGTCAAGTGCTTCCAAAAACATTAAATATAGAATATAAAACAAAGCTATGTAAGATAATAACTCAAAATAATCTATGTAAAAAATGTACAAAAGAAAAATGTAAATACGACGCTTATTTTAAAATAGAAAACGGACTTTTAATTTCAGGACATCTAGACTCAGAAGCAGCAGGACATAAAAACCTTTTTGAAACTATCTATAAACATTATGGTCCAGAAAGTATAGTGGACGTATATTATAAATATGCTAAATTTGTTTTGTTTGGTTTGCAAAAAAAAGGACTTACAATGTCTTTAGACGAATATAATGCATCTCCTGAACTAAAAAAAGAAATAACTCAATATGCAAGAAAAACTATAACCTCATCAAATGCTTTTGTTAAGAAATATGAAAACAAAACCCTACCTTTGATTCCAGGAAAAAATCTTGATGAAACTTTTGAAAGCGAAATAATAAAACTTACAGGTGAAATAAAAGCAGAACTTTCAGAAAGAATTATGAAAGAAAAACTAGGCTCAATATTGTCCAAAACTAAAAATTTAAACAACAATTCTACATTAGTTGCTTCTATTGGAGGCTCTCGTGGAAAAATATTAAATGTTGTAAATATGATGGCTTTTTGGGGACAACACACTATAAGAACAGGAAGACCAAAAACTGGTTTTTCAGGCAGAGTTTTAAGCCATAGTCAAAAAGGAAGTAACCAAATAGGCGACTTTGGATTTGTTGACTGTAACTTTTTTAATGGATTTCCACCTAAAGAATACTTCTTTCACGCAATAGGTGGAAGACAAGGAGAAGTGGATACTGGTGTTGCAACAAAAGTATCTGGATATCTATATAGAAGACTTTCAAATGCATTAAAAGACCTTATTGTAGGAGATGATTTGAAAGTTGTCGGAGCTGATGGAAAAATTATTCAGTTTACCTATGGAGATGATGGATTATCTCCAGACAAAGCATATCTTGGAAAAAATATAAATTTCTTTGATGAATAAAAATATTTAAGGTGTATGAAGATGAAAGAACTTCCAGAAAAAATATTAGAAAAAGTAGGAAAATATGCTGAAAGTAAAAAATTTTCAGACTATAAAAAACAAAAACTAATAGATGTTGTTACACAAGGATATAATCAAGGGTTAGTCTGTAAAGGAGACGCCATGGGATTAATTGCAGCACAATCTATAGGAGAACCAGGAACACAGCTAACCTTAAGAACAAAACACTATGCGGGTTCTCAAGAAGTTTCTGTTGGATCAGGAATACAGAGACTTTCAGAAATCGTAGATGCAAGATCTTTTTCAAAACATCCACAGATGACTGTTTATTTAAACAAAGAAATTATTAAAACAAAAAAAGATGCACAAAAATTTTGTAATAATCTTGTTTATGTTACAGCAGATGATATAGGTGAGTTTCAAGAAGATTTTTATAATAGAAATGTTGTATATAAGATAGATGAACAAAAAGTAGAAGATCTTTTCTTAGATAAAGAAGAAATAATTACTTTGATTTTTGATAGTATAGATGGATTATACACCTCAAAAAGATTTTCTGGAAAAAAAACACAAATAAACTTTCTTTTTGATAAAAACACTCCGTTATATGATATAAGAAAAGCAATCATAAAATGGAAAAAAATACCAGTCTCAGGATGTAAAAAAATAGAAGAAACAATTTTGTCTGAAAAAGAAAATGAATATGTGATATTAACTAAAGGATCAAATCTTAAAGAAGTTTTAAAATACGAAGAAATTGATAGTTATAGAACAGTAACTAACGATTTGGCAGAAACGTATAAAATCTTAGGAGTAGAAGCAGCAAGACATGCAGTTGTTAAATATTTTTTACAAGTTTTTGAAGAAAATGGAATTGCAATAGATAATAGACACGCTTATTTATTAGCTGATCTTATGACATCAAACGGATTGTTACAAGGAGTTGTAAGAACAGGAATAACTGGTGCTAAAAAAAGTCCGTTTGCAAGAGCTTCTTTTGAAGAAACAACTAAACATTTGTTAAACGCTGCACTAAACAGAGAAAGAGAAGAACTTAACGGAATTGTAGAAAATATAATCGTTGGACAACCAATAAACTCAGGAACAGGAATAGTAAAACTTACTCTTGATCCAAAAGGTTTTGAAAAAATGGTTAAAGCAAAAAAGAAAATGGAGGAAAAAAACAAATAAATTTGTGAAAAATATAATTTTTCTAAAAAATGTTTGTTTTTAAAAGCTTTTGTATCTTAAGATATATTATATATAATAAAATTATATACCTTATTATACAAAATACGAAAAAAGAAAAAGAAAAATAATTTCTTTTTTTATAAAATAATAAAGTGATTTTTTATGGATTGGAGTTTAATTGAACAAGAACTAAAAAACGTTATAGATACAGGAAAAATAATTTATGGAACAAACAATGTAGAAAAAGAAATGTTGATTGGAGAACCAAAATTGTTAATCATAAGTGATACTATAGAAAAAAGATATGAACAATTATTTTTATACTATGCAGATATTTTAGATATAAGAGTTGTTAAATATCCAGACAGATCAAAAGAACTAGGCTCTGTTTGTGGAAAACCCTTTGGCGTGTCTGCTTTAGTTGTAAATGATTTTGGAAGATCAAATCTTTTAGAATCTTTAGATAAAAAGAAAACAGAAAATAAAGAAAATAAAAAAGCAAAAAAGAAACAAATAAAAAAAGAAGAAAAAAATAAACAAAAAATAAAAAAAATAAAAGCAAAAGAAGAAATTGAAAAAAAAGAAGAAACACCTATAGAAGAAGATGAATTCTTTAAAGATGTTGTAAAGATTAAAAAAAAATGATATGGTGACGAAATATGGCTAATGGAGAATTTTCTGCAAGAAAACTTATAAAAGATAGAAAGAAATGGAAAAAGAAAAATCCACACGAAAAAAGAAAAATCAAAGTAAGACTGAAAAAAGGACTGCTTAAAGGAGCACCACAAGCAAAAGGAATTGTTCTTGAAAAGAAAGGAATTACTGCAAGACAGCCTAACTCAGGTATAAGAAAATGTGTTAGAGTGCAGTTGATTAAAAATGGAAAAGAACTTACAGCTTTTGCACCAAAAGATCAAGCAATAAAGTTTATTGATGCTCACGATCAAGTTACTGTTGAAGGTATCGGTGGTCGTAAAGGGGCGTCTATTGGTGATCTTTGGGGTGTTAGATATAAAGTTATTAAAGTAAATGATATTTCTTTAGAACAACTAAGAAAAGGAAAAAAAGAAAAAGTAAAGCGATAAAATAAGAAGGTGTAGTAATTATGAAGTTATTTAATAAATGGGATACTACAAAAATAGACTTTAAAGATCTTGGACTTAAAAAATATGTTTGTCTTGAGTTAAGGATACTTCCTCAATCTTTTGGAAACACAAACAAAGAAAGTTCAAGAAAAAGTAAAATAAATGTAGTAGAAAGACTAATAAATAAAATGATGAGATCAGGACAAGGAAAAAAGAAACTTTCTGGAAAATATATAAGACATAGACTAGGTACAGGAAAAAAAGAACAAATTATTAAATTTGTTGACGAATCTTTTGATTATATTCATAAAGTAACTAAAGAAAATCCAGTACAAATTTTTATTAGAGCAATAGAAAATAGTGCTCCAAGAGAAGATATAACAAAACTGCAAAAAGGTGGAATCACATATACACAAGCAGTAGATGTTGCGCCAGTTAAAAGACTGGACGAATCTTTAAAAAACATAGCTTTGGCAACATATAAAAATACATACAATTCAAAAACAGAACCATACAAAGCACTTTCAGAAGAAATTATTGCAGCATCAAAAAACGATTCAAAAAGTTACGCAGTAAAAAGAAAAGACGAGATTGAAAGAATCGCACAAGGTTCTAGATAAATCGTTTCTCTTTTTTTTTATTTTAATCTTTTTTTTATAACAAATATAAAGGTGAATTTATGGGAAGAAAAGAACAAGTTGCAGAACTTGCACAAAAATTAATGTCAAATATAAAAAATATAAGAAATATTGCAATAATTGCACATATTGATCACGGAAAATCTACATTAACAGATAATCTTGTTGCAACAGCAGGACTAATTTCAAAAGATCTTGCTGGACAACAAGTTTTTATGGACTCTTATGTTCTAGAACAACAAAGAGGAATCACGATTAACTCCTCAAACGTATCTGTTCCATGTGAACATAAAGGAGAAAAATGGTTGATAAATATTATTGATACTCCAGGACACGTAGACTTTGGAGGAGATGTAATAAGAGCTATGAGAGCAGTTGATGGAGCTGTTTTAGTTGTTGATGCTGTGGAAGGATGTATGCCACAAACAGAAACAGTTTTAAGACAAGCTTTAAAAGAAAAAGTAAAACCTGTTTTGTTTATAAATAAAGTAGACAGACTAATAACAGAAATGAACGTAACACCAGAAGATATGCAAAAAAGATTTGTTAATATTATTATGGAAATAAATAACCTTATTTCTAAAAATGCACCCAAAGAATTTGTAAAAGACTGGTTAGTAAACATAAAAGATGGGTCTGTTGTTTTTGGGTCAGGTTTTCATAATTGGGCTTTATCAGTTCCAGCAATGCAAGAATTTAATTTAAAATTTGATGATGTAATAAATTATTGTAAAGAAGACAAACAAAAAGAACTTTCAGAAAAAATACCAATAAGTCACGTGTTTATTGAAATGGTCGTTAATCATTTACCAAACCCAAGACAATCACAAGAATACAGAATACCAACAATTTGGGGAGGAGACTTACAAACAGAAGAAGGAAAAGCAATGGTTAATTGTAACAGTGATAAAGAAAATATAGCGATGATGGTTACAGACGTTGTTTTAGATAAACATGCAGGAGATATTGCATCAGGAAGAATCTATGCAGGAACTATAAAAAAAGGAGATGAACTTTTAATACTAGGAAAAGACAAACTAACAAAAATACAACAAGTAGGAATATATCTTGGACCAGAAAAAATTATCTTAGATGAAGTTAGTGCAGGAAACATTGCGTGTATTGTTGGTATGAAAGAAGTTTATGCTGGAGAAACAATAACAAACAAAAACATGCACGGTTTTGAAAACTTTTTATCAGATGTAGAACCTGTTATGACTGTTTCTGTAGAAGCAAAAGATTCAAAAGACTTACCAAAATTAATAGAAGTTATTCATAATATTACAAAAGAAGACCCTAATATAAGAGCAGAAATAAATCAAGAAACAGGAGAACATCTAATCTCAGGGATGGGTGAACTTCATCTTGAAATTACACAATATAAGATTGAAAAAGATAATAACATACCAATAACAGTAAGTCCACCAATAATCCTTTACTATGAAACTATACAAAAAGAATCTCCAACTATAGAAGGAAAAACACCAAACAAACATAATAAATTTAAGATCAACGTAGAACCAATAGAAGGAGAAATGCTAGAAATAATTAAATCAACAAAATTTGATGGTAAAATAAGACAAAACAAAGACCTTGATGTAATTGAAAAACTACAAAAAGCAGGATTTACAAGAGATGAAGCAAAAAGTGTTTGGGCAATACATAATCATTGTTTGTTAATAAATAGAACAAAAGGAATACAAAATCTGTTTGAAACCAAAGAACTTGTAATTGATGCTTTTGTGAATGCAACAAATGAAGGACCTGTTGCAAAAGAAAAAATCACAGGAATGATTGTAAATTTAGAAGATGCAACCTTACACGAAGACGCAATACACAGAGGACCAGCACAAGTCTTACCTGCTGTAACAAGAGCAATCTATGCTTGTGTTTTATCATCTGACTATACTTTGTTAGAACCAAAACAAAAATTATCAATCACTGTTCCACAAGACTTTATGGGTGCTGTATCAAAAGTACTTTCATCTAAAAGAACACAGATAGAAAAAATGGATGTGGAAGGAGATACTAGTGTTGTTATTGGAAACGTGCCTGTTAAATCAATGATTGGATTTAGTCAATTGTTGAGAGGAGAAACACAAGGACGAGCACTTTGGACTGCAGAATATTCTGGTTATGAAAGATTGCCAAAATCTTTATTGGTTGAAACAATTACTGATATCAGAAAAAGAAAAGGCATGGACCCAGAACCAAAACCTCCTGAATTTTTTATTGACTAAATGTTAAAGACACAAAAACCTGGACAAAAGCGCACGGTTTTTTGGACAAAAATCCTGTGTTTTTTCTTATTCTTTTTTTTTATTTTTTTAAATGTTTTTTTGTAATTTTTACGTGTCACTTATTTTTGTCATTGATTTTTATTATTTTGTTACGTAGGGCCTATTTTTTAAAAGGCTTTTTTTGTTTTTTGTTTGTTTGTTTTTTAGGACGCAAAAAATAAAGCGATTTTTAAGAAAAACCCACAAAAAGAAACCTTTATATTTGTTTCCGTAATCCTTTTATATTATATGTTATTATTTTAAAACATATTTCAAATAACTATTGGAGGTTGACAAAAACAATGGTTACAAAAAAAAAGACAACAAAAAAGGTTGTTAGAAAAGCACCTGTAAAAAAGAAAACAGTTGCAAAAAAAGCACCTGTAAAAAAGAAAGCAGTTGT
>PWLL01000078.1 GCA_003559395.1 Candidatus Iainarchaeum sp.
AATTATTTTTACAATCTGACTACAACCTTTAGACGCATCTTTTATGTTTGTTACTGTTTGTTTAAGTCTTTTTATAAATATTTCTTTTATTTGTGTTTCTTTAATCATTTTATTTATCACTTATCTTACATTTACTATCTTTTCTACTAACAGATATACTGTTGTTATTGGATTGTTTTCATAGTTGGTTAGTTCTTTTGGTTTGTGATATTTTACTAGTTTTTTTGAGTTTTCTATTGCTGTTGTTTCTTCAAATTTATAACTTTTTAGATATTTTTTCAGGTTTTTTCCTTTTTTATATTTTTCTTTAAATATTTTTGAGAGTTCTTCTTCTAGTTCTTTTGCTGTGATTTTTTTAATAATATATTTAAAGTATAATAACAGCCATACTTCAAAACATGGGTTTGAAAAAACAACAAAATGATTTTTTTCTTTTTCAAATTGTTTTATTTGTGGTTTTATCTTTTCTAACCATTTTTTCTTATTTTCTTCTACATCCATCACGCACCAAACACTGTCTTTTTCTTCTAGTTGTAGGTTGTGATATTTTACATGTTTTTTTGTTAGTTGTAGTAGTTTTTCTTGTGCGTCTTTTTTTTCTATGTCTAGGTTTATTTTATATTTACTTTTGAGATAATAAAAATATGTTTTTTCTGTTTCTCCTTCACAAAAGATCCTTATTTTTGGTTTTATTGATCTTTGTTTAATATTTCTAAATCTCATTCTTAAAAGTCTCCATAGTTAACAAATGGTTTTGCTCCGTATCTTCCTTCAAAATATCTTTTATTTATCTTTAAGGAAGGATCTTTTCTTTCTGAAAAGTCTGCTAATGAAAATAAATCTGTGCTTTGGTCTTTTTTCTTTTCTGTAAACCATATTTGTTCGTGTCTTAGTTTTGATTCTTGTATGTTTAAAAGATCATAACAGTGTGTTGTATAGATTATTTGTGCTTTTTTGTTTTTTGTACTATTTATGTATAGGTTAATATATTTTGCTAGTTCTGGATGAAGGTTTATTTCTAGTTCGTCTATTATTAAGATTCCTTCGTTTTCTATAGTGTTTATTATTTCTCCCATTCTTAAAATAAATTCACTTGTTCCTGAAGATTCTTGAAATATATCAAAATATATGTTTGTTTCTTTATTGTTTTTTATATATTTATGTAGGGTTTCTAGTTTATAGAGTTTTGGTAGTTTGTCTTTTGTTATAAGTTCTTCTTTTTTTTTACCTTCTATTATTTCTATTAGTCTTATTGTTCTATCTAGTTTTTCTTTTGTTAGTTCTTCTTCTGTTACTTTTAGATCTTCTATGCCTATATCTACATCTTTTATTGCTTCTAGTAGTTTTTGTTTATATGTTTCTGATTGTTTTATTTTTTTAAAGATGTTTGTGTTTTTTTTATGATATTTATTAATAAAACTAAATTTTTCTCTAATATATTTTATTATTTTTGCTGTTATTTCAAATTTCCAGTTTGCTGAGACTGATATATATAGTTTGTTTGTGTCTGTTCTTTTTGATAGTTGTTCTTGTTCTTTTTTGTCTTTATTGTTTGGAAATATATATTTTTCTTGGTTTCTTTTAAAGACATCTATTTTTCTATTTGTTTTATAATAGTATAGATATTCTTTATGTATTTTTGTTGAGTCTAATGAAAATCCATAGGTATAAATAACATCTTCTATTAATAAAGACATTTCAAATTCTGATGGATTATTTTTAGAGGCTTCGTCTAGTAAAAATGGTTTTATTTGTGATATTTTATCTCCTGGTTTTAAAGATAGGTTGTTGTTTAAGAAATAATACATAAAATAGATCCCTTCTAGGATATTTGATTTTCCGGACGCATTTGGTCCTGTTATCATTATTGATTTAAGTATTTCTGGTATTTTTTTATTGTTTGTGTTTATTGTGTTTTGTTTGTTTGTTTGGTCTTTTAACATTGTTGTTGTTAAAATAATTTCATCTTTTATTGATTTAAAGTTTTTTATTCTTATTTCTAGTAACATTTTTTCACCTTTGTCTTTTGGATAATATTATATATAGTTACCGAAACATTTAAATTGCAATTGTTTTTTTAACATATTTTATGTTAATATTTAGTGGTTTTATGTTGTTTTTATATAATTTCTTCATATTTTAGATTTTTTTAATTGTTTTTCGATTAGGTATAAATGTATAAACATCTCCTTCCATTTATAAAGATTGCTTACATATTGGTTTTGTTTCTTTCTTCTTTTCTTTTTTGCTCTTAATAAAGCCTAAAACAATTCCAAAGATTATGCCTATAATATGTCCTAAATTTAGTTTTTCTTCTGTATAAACCATCATTTCTGCATAAAATACTATAATTATAATAAAAGAAAGAATATATAAAAATAATATAATATATTTTAATTTATTAAAAATAAAGTTTTCTTTAGTTTTTGTTTTTTGATAACTTGATGCTCTTAAATATTTTATAATTGTTATTATATAACTAACAACTACAAAAAAAACAATACTTATAACGATTGCAGAAGCTCCACAACTTGGATCAGTTTTATAAAATATTGAAACAATTAAATGTACAAAAGAGTTTATAAGAGGTAAAAGTATAAAAATAAACAAAAATACATAAATTTTTTGTTTTTTATTTAAATTATATAATATTAATAAAAAAGGAATTAAGATTATAAAAAAAACTAATATATTTCCTAGAAAATGAATTAATTTCTGATGTATATAAGAACTTGATATTGTTTGTAAAAAAAGAAGTGGTATTGGAGAAGTTGGGTTTAGTTTTAATACTTCTTTTATGTTTTCTGGTAAATAAAATAAAACAAATAATAATGCTGGAAAACAAAGACATATAAATAAATCTAACTTTGTTCTTTTGAATATTTTTACTAATGTGTTCATATTTTATTACCAAAAATCCCATTCATCTTCTTTAACTTCTTTTTCTAATTGTTCTAAACTCTCATTTATTATCTTTTTCAAATATTTTGCTGTTTCTTTAATTGTTTCATTATCTTTTACTAAACTATTTGGTATTCTTAAAGTAATGTATCCTTTTCTAAAAGAATAGTATGTTCTTTTTAAATCTGCAAGTGCTTGTAATTTGTTTAAATTATGTTGGCAACCATCCACTTCTATATTTATTTTTGCTGAAGGTATTGCTAAGTCAATATGTTTATAACCATCATATTTTTCTTTTTGTGTATTAACCCCTATTTTTTTAAGTTCTTCATATAATTTTTCTGTTTGTGGGGTTGATTTTGGTATTTTTAATGGTTTTTTTATTTTAAGTTCTTTTTTTATTTGCTGTTTTTTTTGACAATCTCTACAAAGATATTTTCCATATTTTTCTTTTGAGTATTCTGCTTCTTTAAAAGATACATCTTCTTCACATTTATTACAATAAAAACCCATAATATCTCACCTTTTATTTATTATTTTCAGATTTATGTATATTCTCTTCTCCACACGCATAACAATACTTAAAGTATGCAGGATACTCTTTTTTACATTTTTTACAAATTGTTATTCTTTTATTTATGTTTTTACTTATTTTTTTAAATCCAAAAACATCGTTAAAATCATTAAATTGATAAGTTACTTCGTATGGCTGATCAATTTCATCATCCATATAAAAAAATCTAATATCTATGATTGCATATTTCTTGCTTGAATCATATTCTTCAATTCTTTCTTCATAACTATCAAATTCTTCCTCTTCGTCAGAAAGCTCTTCGTTAAATTCACTTTCTTCTTCCATATCTTCATCTTCATAGTATTTTATATCATTTTTTACTATCTTGCCTTCTATCCAATAAATAGTATTGTTGTCTTCTTTATCTATTATGTAGAACCCAACAACATCTCCTTCTTTTGGTTTTATTTTTTGATTTGTATCTGGTATAACAATACATCTGTTGTTTATATCTATGTTTTGTGTTGTTTCCATTTGTTTTGGAATAGTTATATTATATCTATCTCCTCTACTAGATATTGGAACTATAGAGAAATTATCATAGTGTAGTGCAGGATATTTTTTTTTTCTAATCATGTTTTCACCTTTTTTAAGTTTTATAAATAAACTAGTGATGGTAATGTTTTTAAAGGGTACTTGTGCGGGCACAAAATAAGAAAAAAAGAAAACCCGCTTTCTTTTAATTTATTTTAAAATATCTTTGATTTATCTTTAATTACTTTTTTTAACTTTCTAATATTTTTTCTAAAATAGATATATATTTATAACAATCTAGGAGTAATTTATATATAATTATAATACCTAAATTAAATATATAATAAAAAAAATGATTTATTATGAAATTTGAAGATGTTTTAGAAAAAAGAAAAAGTGTAAGATCTTTTATCACTAAAAAAATA
>PWLL01000023.1 GCA_003559395.1 Candidatus Iainarchaeum sp.
TAGTAAACAAACCCATTTTTCCAAGCACTTTTTCTTTATTACTGCTACTTGCTAAAGAACTTAAAATACCGTTATCCGTAGGTGAAGGGGCTGTGCCATCATCCCCTATATGGCAGGTATTAAACATATTATCGTTTAGTATAGGGCCGCCATACTGAAAAACCCTATTAAAGTAGTCATACAGCAGTTTATTCTGTTTCGGCCCCCGCTCCCAAACAACCTTTCCGGTTCTTGTGTCGATAAGTTTATAGCTGACTTCTCCCCTCATCCCTAACCTAACAGGCACTTCTATATGTTTTTCAGGTCTAAGCAAGTTCATTATATATCCTCCTCCTCGTCTCGTTAAGGCAACGTTGGCTCTACGTGGGAGCCCCCTTCATTAAGGTCCCAGGAAATGTCCGTTATGGTGAAGGTCCCTCCGTTAGGGAAATGTTCAGGAGCAGGAAGTTCATACACTGCCATAGCATAACTGGACAGAGGGGTGCTTGAAGTTATAGGCCCTGTCCTACTGAACCAAACATGAGTAATTGTTGTTCCTGGAGGTATTGAAAAATCAAGGGGCATAGAGACCGCCGCCTCCGTTATCCCAAACTCCCCTGGCTCCACCAATGAAACATCAGACTTAAAACTAAACGAAGCACTCACAGTATCAACGCTAGAGTTGTTATCATCTATAACATGGAGAACGGTCAGCTTGTCCATGAATTGAGATAACATATAATTCTTGGCTACTTCAGTATAGGCCATAATCTGCCTACCTCCTTAATCCTCTTAAATTAACCCATATAGGGCTCTGAATGGTTTCCGCCTTCGTTAAGATCGCATATTATCTGAAGGATTTTATAAGTTCCACCTGTGGGGAAATCAATAGCTTCGTTCAGTTCATGCAACCATACCAGCGCCATGTTAGGGTTTAAGAACCCAACATACTTCACATCTTCTTCTGAACCCACATCTATATCAATGCTTGTTTCATTCTTATAAGCCCCCTGGATACTATCAGTATCTCCGTTGTTCAAAAACGTTGTTCCTATCAAATACCCACCATCCAGCATCTCTCCACTACTGTTATATATCCTTATATGGAAATTCTGCCTAAAAAGGTCTTCCAGCATGATTTTTTTGCCTAAGGCTGTGTAACCCATACCTTTGTGCCTCCTTTACATTCCAAAGTCCTTTTTTTACAACTGGGGTTTTGGTGGATTTATTCCATAGCCCCAGGTTACCTTAATGCCTTCAACTGCTACTCCCCCACCGCCAGAAACCCCAACCTCTGCCAACCCAAGCACTCCAACACCATCTACTATTTCAACCCCACCGCCTCCTGATATGCTCGCTGTTGCTGTAACATTAAGAACAACACCATCTACTATTTCAACCCCACCGCCTCCTGATATGCTCGCTGTTGCTGTAGCTTCTTTCGGTTCTGGGATATTCGCCTCATCATAGACCGCCACGCTCCCTCCTCCACTAATCTCTACATCTATAGTGCCAACACCGGCTTCACCATCTACTATTTCAACCCCACCACCACCCGATAAAGTAATGGCGCTATCAAAAGCCGTTGCCTCACCATCAATTACCGTTACCCCACCGCCTCCTGATATTGTTGCAAGGCCTTTAAAATCTTCAGGAATACCACTGGGCACCTCTTCTCCATCATCTATAATCACCTCTGCCCTCGCCCCTATTGAATGGGTATTGATACGGGCAATAAAACTTGAAGGACCAGGGTCAAGTCTAATGGTTTTCTGCTCCGCTAAAGTGTCATCAACGATTAGATACACATACATTTCATAGCCTATCTCCTGGGGGTTTTGTAGGGCTACATAAATCCTATCTATCTTCTTGTTATGGAAGGGAGCATTTAAAGAAAACCTCCCTGTCCTTATACGGAAACGATAATACTTGCCCCAATCCCTTTCCCCTTCCTTCATTAGGCCAATCTTGTTACCGCTTGAAATAAACACATGGCCGTTGGGCAGATACATGAAAGCATCGGTTTCTATTTTCGTAAACCTGGTAAAAGCTCCAAGAGCCCAATCGAAGACTAATATTTTATTGTTTCTCCCCGTTTTATCGTCACAATAGGCCAGCATATACCTTTGGTTTTTACCATCCCAGATAGATAAGGTGTTTTCAGGGTTTGTTATCCTCCTAAGCTCTGCTGTTACCTTGTCCTTTGCTATGTTTTTAATTAAGCTCTCCCCTGCCTCAAACTTGAAGGCTTGTCCTATAATGTTAGGGTTCATAGCATATATTCCACCATGTCCCAGCATTGTAAGGCTATCAGCCGATAGCTGTATTGTCCTGTCCGACACAGTTCCTTCAGAGGTAGGGAGCTTCTCCCAAGAAGCATCAAGCTCCGGATCAATACCCTTCCAAGCCCATATGCTATGGGAGTAAAATACCAGGATAGCATCCATGAATACTTTCAAGCCCTTTACCGCCCCATCTCCAGTAGGGGGATAGATCCTTGCTGTTTCTAACATATAATCCGGGGCATTAGGTTCGCTATAATATAGTGCGGAAGGGTCTTGCTCGTCTCCAGCATAAAAAACCCTATAACTTTTGGGATGGCGAACAGCATACTTGCACCGCCGGATTATATCTAAGGTATATATGGGGGGTGGTTGATACTCCTCCCTTTCGGAAAGCAGTTGGTCCGCAATAGATATGCTTTCAACAAATACTATAGATTCGGTAAAGGTCTGCGTGGTTACTTTGTAGCAAATATCCCCATCGGCCATACTCCTATAACAATGTGCCTTCATCTCTTCCCCAGTATTGTTTGCAAGATTATAATAAAACCTTGGCCCCTCACCATCTGGCTCTACCTCTACCTCAAACTCTTTAGGTGCGGATAAGGCCCCTGCTTCGTTCTCATAGACAACAATACATTTATAAATACCAGGGGTCGTAGTATGAGATGCCCCCGAATAATGAACCCAAACGTTTGTGGCCCCTGGAACATTAGGGATATGTGAAGTAACCACAGATACGCTTTCTGTCTGATCGTCATACTCATAAAACTCTTGGCCGTCTATAAAATACATTTTGTTTTGTGAAAAGAAGGAGCCAACATAACCCCTGTTTATGTTCTGTAGCTCCTTGTGGTTATCTCCTCTTTGAAGGCATAACTTAGGTATACCACCATACACAGTAACAAAAAAGAATTTGTTGTTATCCAAAGGCCAGGGTATCATTTGAGTTACCCTGTTCCCTGTTGGCAGGCTATAGTATTCGTATATCCCTTTCCGCTTGCTTATACAGCCCCTCTCGGTTAATACAACATTATCAGCCTGGCGTAGTTCTGTAGGGGTAATATGATCTAAGGCGGTATCAGTATTCAGGCCTCCCCTGAAGTCATAAGATACGTGCTTCTGTTGCCTCTCTCTTGCTTCAGGCCCAAAAGAGGCCCCTTCATGGTATTGGCTTAAATACCTTCGATCGAACTCTTCTTCAGGGGTATGCTCCGGTCTTTGAGGAATCTCTGTTTCTGGGATGTTGGTTTCTTCTAAATAGCTACTCTGAAAAGCATCCTCTGGGGTTCTTTCCGGCCTCTGAGGGGGCCGAAATTCCCTTTCCTGATATTCCTCCAAATAGGCTTCTATAAATCTTTCTTCAGGGTTGCCCTTTTCCCCAGGAGGTGCAGGCATGTCCTCCCTAGGAATATACTCCTCCAAATATCTTTTTTCAAATTCGAGTTCAGCTTGTTCCCGTTCGTTTTGTTGAGAGGAGGTGGGGGGCTCCTGCCTGTTAGTCCTCCTTTCCTTATCCATGCCTAAAGGTTCTTACTTGTGTCGGTTTACGGCTCTTAATAACGGTGTTAAATGCCTGCACACCAAGCCTCTCAAAGTCCTGCATATTCCTTATTCCATCATGGCTGTAATCATCATCTTTGAGCTTAGCAAACCCTATCACATAAGAAGTTAAACATGCCTTATAAAGATTATGAAGCAGGGCTTCTTCATCCAAGGTTTCCACCGGAGGGTGAAGTATTCGGTAATGTATTTTGTATTCTCCCGCTTCTGCAAAGGTTACTTCTCCATCCACATATTTCCAGCGGTAATATAGGTTATCGTTTTCATCAACAACATAAATTACACCGATACAGTCTGCTCCAAGATCAACGGTTTTGGCCTCTGAAGTCGCTTCGTAGGTTTCTACTGAATGAATAAGACCAAGAGAGCCTAACTGGTTAAGACCCTGGTTAAATATCCTAAGCCCTTCTGAATCCGTTAAGCTATGACGCAGATAAAGTTGGGCCACATCTAACACATCATTTGCACTAAAGGCCATGACTTAAACCTCCCTTTCTTAAAGTAATAAAGTTCAGCTATAGTTTTCTATTGTTGCA
>PWLL01000046.1 GCA_003559395.1 Candidatus Iainarchaeum sp.
ACGGCAATGTCGATGTCCATGTCATGACCCATGCCGATGGTGGCAAGACCGTCATCAAAGGCAATGCAAAGAGCCGTCTCGGTGGACAGATGGTCCGGGGAGAGATCTACCTCTTCGGCTCCGTCGATGTCATGATGCCGGGATTCAACAATGTCGGCGATGTCGAGCTTGAGGTTGAGGGAGTAACGGCAACGTTCGCGGAGTACATTGGTGACACCGGCGAACGCCACCCCAAATCCAAGGGCCAGCTCATCTACGGCAAACTATACCAGAAGAAGTGATTCACTTCTTCTCATCTTCTTTTTTCGAGATCTCTTTTTATTGACATATCTATTCTCCAGATTCCCCCTCCTGATCGGGATGGGTTTTGTACCTGAACCAGGCGTTTCCAGGCTTTGGCAGAATATCAGAAAGAGAGGTAATCTCTCCATATTTGATGAATGATGCACCCTGAGAGCATCTGGGATCCAGCCGTGCTGTTCAATAAGGGTGAAACAGGTCCCTGATATCCGGCTTTCCCGACAAGCAGATCATCGAGCTTGTTGAGTATTGGTTATCTGATGATCCGATGTGGAAGCAGGGATAAGGAAAAGTGATTGAACCATCCTCATCAGGGAGACAGCAATGTGTTCTATCAGGTTGTTCAAACTCTTCTCTGCGGTTTCGGCACAGCCCCACCATCAGGAGCATAAATCCATATACAGTTTATATGACTATTAAGCAGGAGATCAATACAAAATCAAACCATCAGACTCTCCCGAGAGAAAAACGGAGTAAAAACCCTTCTATGAATGAGAAAGACGGATTGGACCATTGAAACACCCTTATGCTCGAAACGTAGAGATAGTTCAGGATGGTCCATCAGAGATGAGAATATCGACAAATCGTGCAGAAGATGATGGCGGATGAGATGAGGGTGATTGATGCGCTGAAGAAAGCCGGGAGATGAATCTGAGTTGATTGGCATCAAAGGATACAAAAAAGACGCTGCCAGGGATGAGATTTTTTAAAAAAAGAAAAAGTGATTGGTTTATTCCTTGAATACGTTCTCAAAGATCTGGTCTGAGCCGGTGTCATCGAGACGCTTTCGCTCAACCTTCTCTTCTGCATATGCAAGGATTGGGGGTTCCATGTTGATACCGGGGGTGAAGCCGAACATCTTCTCGAGTTCAACCTGCTGGGCGTGCATGAAGAGTGCATTTGGAATATCCATTGCACAGAGTTCTTCGCACTGGCCACAGTTGACACACGAGTCAGAGATGTGGGCAAACCGGATCATGTGGAACATGAAGCTTGGCGGAACCTGACCTGGTTTGACGAGGTGGGGCTTCTTGGTGCTGCACTCGACACAGTAGCAGATCGGACAGTTCTCGATGCATGCGTAGCATTTGATACACCGGGAGGTCTCCTTCATGATCTTCTCAAGCCGTGCGCGACCCTCACCGAGTGCTTCGAAATCGTGCTTGCGCCACTTGTCACCAAGTTTGAGCATCGCATTTTCGACCTTTGCGCGGATTGCAATGCCCTTTGGATCGGCTGCGGAGGTATCAAGCACACCAGCTTTTGCTGCGCCATTGACGAGGTTTGCACCCTTCTCAGAGCAGACCTCAACGAAGGTTGCCTTGCCGGCCTTGTCGCCGATGACACCCCAGTTTCCACAAGCGAGATCTGCCTGACGTGGGACTTTCATCTTGCACCGGCGGCAGTTGCTCCTCCGGCCATAGCCTTCTTCCTCAAGCTCATCGATGGAGATGCCCTTGTGGTTGCCATCCTTTGTGACGACGATGAACTGGCCCTTGTCGATCTCCTCTTTTACGACATCGGCGGGATCGATTCCGAACTTCTCCCTGATCATCTTTGTTGCGCCAACCGGGGTGACGGTTCCACCACAGTTGAGGCCGATCATGACGATGTTGTCGAGGTTGATCTGGTTCCTCTTGGCAAGCTCGTAGAACGCCATCGCATCGCATCCCTTCACCGGGACGGCGAGCTTCATCTTCGATGCACCGTTGAGGTACTTCTTGATCATCTTTGGGATGAGAAGCGTACCACAGTGGAGCGAACCGGCAGATCCTACGATCTCGGCTGGGTCGGTGATGACCTCAAGAGTTGCATCATAGACATCGGCTCCCTTCTTCACTGCAAGGACACCATCAACCATCTTGCTCTCAAGAGCATATTTCAGGAGTGTTGAGACAGCGCCTCCACACTCACCCTTCTCTGCGAGGTCGGACTCTTTTGACCATGCATATATCATATCGCCTTTTGCAACCATCGTAATCAGGCCTCCTGGATCTTCTCAACGGTGACAGCACAGGCCTTGAACTCCGGAATCTTTGAGACCGGATCGAGGGCGTCGTTTGTCAGGACGTTGGCTGCACATTCAGCAAAGTGGAACGGCATGAACATGACACCCTTCATGATATCCTTTGTGACACGGGCAGGCACATTGACCTGGCCACGCCGGCTCTTTGCGATGATCATCTCATTGTCAGCGATACCAAGTTCTTTGGCATCATCGACATTGATCTCGATCCAGCCGGTTGGCTGTTCGCTGTCAAGCGACGCCGAGCGCCGGGTCATACCGCCGGTGTGCCAGTGGAATAAGCTCCGGCCGGTCGTCAGAATGAACGGATACTCCGCGTCAGGTACTTCTGCCGGGTATTTGAACGAGATAGCCGTCATCAGACCCTTGCTGTCGGGCATTGCAGGGGCAAATGCCGTGGTGTGCAGGATCGGGGTGCCGGGGTGGTCGGCTGCCGGGCAGGGCCACTGAAGCGCTTCGGGCTTGTTGATACGCTCATAGGACATACCGCCATACGACGGGGTCAGGCTGGTGATCTCCTTGAAGATATCTTCAGAAGACTTCCAGGCGAACTGCTCTGCATAGCCCATCTTAGCGGCAACCTCGGCGATGATCTGCCAGTCAAGTTTTGCCTGGCCAGGAGCATCCTGTGCCTTTCTGAGACGCTGGACACGCCGCTCGGTCGAGGTCTGGCATCCATCCTTCTCTGCATAGCAGGTGGCGGGGAGGACGACATCGGCCATCTCGGCGGTCTCGGTCATGAAGATATCCTGGACAACGAGGAACTCAAGCTTCTCAATTGCTTCTTCCACATGCGAGAGGTTTGCATCAGAGAGCATCGGGTTCTCGCCCATGATGTACATGGCCTTTAATTCGCCGGGCTTCTCATTGAGCGTCTTGAGCATGATGGTAACTTCATACCCGTTCTGCGGTGCACAGATACCGTCCGGGAAGCCCCAGGCATCGGAGAACTTCTTGTGGGCGGCTTCATCGATGACCTTCTGGTAGCCGGTGAAGACGACAGGGAGACAGCCCATGTCACAGGCGCCCTGAACATTGTTCTGGCCACGGAGCGGGTTCACACCGGTGCCTGGCCTGCCGATGTTGCCGGTGAGCATGGCGAGGTTGGCGGTCGATTTGACGTTGTCCACACCGGTGGTGTGCTGCGTGATACCCATTGAGAAGAGGAGCGAGGAGGCGCCGCTTGTGGCATACCATTCGGCAGCCTGCTTCAGCTGGGCGGCGGGGATTCCTGAGATCTTCTCGACGTTCTCAAGCGAGTATTCCGGCTTCATGACTTCGCCCTTCAGCGCTTCATACTCGACACAGCGCTTCTCGATGAAATCTTTGTCTTCCCAGCCGTTCTTGATGATCTCCTGCATCATTGCGTTGAAGATGGCGACATCGGTGCCGCTTCTAAACTGCATGTACAGGTCGGCCTGCTTGCCGGTGGCGGTGAGACGGGGGTCGGCGTAGATCAGTTTGGCGCCGTTCTTCCGGGCAAGGGCAACTCTCCGGCCGATGAGCGGGTGCTGCTCAAAGGTGTTGCTCCCGATGATGAAGATACACTTCGATTCGCCGATGTCGGCGATCGAGTTGGTCATTGCACCGGAGCCAAACGTCGTTGCAAGCCCGGCAACGGAGGAGGAGTGGCAGAGACGGGCACAGTGGTCGATGTGTGTCGTCTTCAGGGCACCACGGGCGAACTTCATGATCGCATAGTTCTCCTCGTTGCTGACACGGGCAGAGGCGAGCACCGCAAGCTCGCTCGGCTTGTAGGACTTCAGCTTCTGGGCGATGAGATCATACGCCTCGTCCCAGCTTGCTTCGACGAACTTCCCGTCCTTCTTGATGAGCGGGGTGGTCAGTCGGTCTTCACTGTTAATAAATTCGTGAGCATAGACGCCCTTTGGACAGAGCTTCCCCCCATTGAC
>PWLL01000011.1 GCA_003559395.1 Candidatus Iainarchaeum sp.
AAGATTTTTATAAATCTCCTAGTGATAATTATATGGAGTATCAATGTGGACCATCTTCAGACGCAAACTTTTCAATAAATTTTGGTAGTCCTTTAAGCATAAATAATCATGATATTACTTATAGTCAAGGACCTTCAGAATATAATGTTTTTAATATTGGAAGCACTGCAACAAAAGCCTTATTAGATTTGTTTAGTGATACTGTAGAAGAAAATGTTGTTGACAGATATTTAGGAAATAATTCAGAAAACATATTATTTGAAGATAATCTAAAAATGGTACACAGATCAAGTTATTTAGAAAGGACTCAAGTAAACTCAAGAGATGTTTCTGTTTCTGGACCTGGTATTCAAGATATTAATTTTACAACATCAATAACAATAACAAGTCCAGTTACAAAAAAAATAATTGTAGAATCTCAGGGGAATGAAGAAGATTTAAGTCCTATTACTTTTAATATAGATAAAATCTCAAGCAGTGTAGGTGGGTTTGGACGGTTTATTATTAATAGAGAAGATAATGGTGGAAAAGATCTTTTGTTATTAAGAGGAGATATTATTAATAAATTTAGACCTCAAGATATAGGTGCCTCAGAATTAAGATGCTACCAACTAAATGATGCAACAATACAGCTATCTTTTGAAGAAGAAGATAGAAGATATATCGTAGGAGATAGTTCAAAAATACATGTGAATCTTAGCTTTGCATTTTCAGGATTTGCATTTCCTCCGCGTGTAGGAAATAATGCTTTTGATAATTTAAGTTTTGATAAAACAGGTTTTTTAGAAGATTATTCACATTTTAATAATCTAAACCCAAATCCAAATATACCTATAGACGATTGGACCTGTTATTCACATACAGACATACAAGCAGGACAAAAATGTGTTGCTCATTAACAAAAATAACTTTCTCGAGTGAATAGTTGTATTTATAAATATATGCACTCTAATATATTTTATAAGAAAAGTAATATAAAACACAAAAAAACAAATGTTTTTAAAAACAACCATCTTTAAAAATAAAAGAAACAATATAATATTTATAAAAGAAATAAATAAAAAGGTAAGAAAACATGTCACTGAAAAGTATATACTTTAATCTAGAAGATAAATATTTTCAATTTTTAGAAAACTTAGAAAAAAAAGGAATAAATCTTTTTAAGATTGTAGACCCTTTAGAAAAAAAAGGAATTCCTACATTTCCTGTATTCTCAATAATCTTGTTAGGTATAATTGTTCTAATATTATTATTAATATTTAAACCAACCTCAGCAATACCACAAGACCAAATAAACCTTACCTTTTTAGATGAACAAAACAGTCCTATTGTAAATCAAGAAATTAGCTTTTATCTTGGAACAGAAAAATATACAAGAAGAACAGATTCAAAAGGATTTGTAAGCGTACTAAACTTAAAAGAAAATAATTATTTATTTTCTTTAGATGATCCAAACTACAACCTAGAAATAGAATCAATGTCAATGAACCTTTTAGAAAAAAGAAACTATTCAGTAAATCTACAAGAAAAAGAAAAAGAAATAAATAAAGAAATTATTTTTAAAAAAGAAGATGGAACAACTGTACAAGAAAACTTTAAAGTAACATTTAGTTGTTCAGAAAATATTTTTGAAAGTGGAGTGTTAGAAGTAATTGATGGAAAAATAATTGTACAAAATATTCCACTTGATTGTGGAATATTACAACCAAGATTTCATAGTAGACCAGAATCTTTACAAGACTATGAGATAAGAGATGATTTTTATTTATCACCAACAACAACTGTTGGAGAAATATTTTTAAGCCAAACTAAAGATGAATTTGGAAATCTTAAAGTAACTGTAAGAGATAATGAAACAAACGCAGCAGTTCCAAACATAGAAGTAAGAGTAATGACTTGGGATAACTATGAAATTGATGTAGGAACAACAAACAATAACGGAGTTTTTATTTTTGATAACCTTTTAGTAGGAAACTATATTGTACTTGCAAGAGATGCAAGCAATACTCCAATATATGGAGCAATAGTAAAACAAGATTATGATGCAGGAAGATATAGTTCTGTACAATTAGCAAAAAACACAACAACAGAAATAGAACTTAAACTAAACAAAGATGTTGTTGGATTTTTTAACTTTAAAGTAGTTGATAGAGAAACATCTGAGATAATAAACAACGCACAAATAAAACTATATAAAAACAATAACTTAATATCAACAGCAACAACAGACAGTCAAGGAAAAACACTAATCTCTGTTTCTGAAATGATTCCTTATACTGTAGTATTTGATCATGAAGACTATATTATTAGTACAAGAACAATAACACCAACAACAACTCAAACAAACCAGCAAGAAATAAGATTAACAAAAGTTGATCAACAAACAATGCAAGGAGTTTTTGTATCTGTTGTAGATGCAGAAAACAGACCAATAGAATTTGCAAGATTAACAGTATATGAACATCCAGAAAAAACACCAGTAACAACACTAACAGCAGATGTAAGAGGACAAGCAGTAATCTCTAACCTTGTTGCAGAAAAAACATACTATATAGAAGCAACAGTAAAAGAATATACAGGAGTTTCAGAAAACTTTTCAGTAGCAGTAAGAGAACCAACAAATATAACCATAAGATTAAATATTGGAGAAGGAACTTATGAGCTTTCAGTTTTAGATAGCACCTTACAACCAGTATCAACAAATGTAAAAGTGTTTAATGCAGTAACAAATGAAGAAATGACAAACAAAGCAACAACAACAAATCAACAAGGAAACACATTAATAAGAATAAGAGCAGACAAGCATGTATATTTTTTAGTAAAAAATCATGAATATGAATATGTAACTAAAAGATATAATGTTCCAGCAAACAACACTTTAAAAGAAGAAATAATATTGCCAAGACAACCAACAAGTAACGAAATAAGATATTTAGGACTGTATGATCATGCAGGAAAAGCAATAACCTCTGTTAGTTCAGGGCAAGTAGTTGTTGCAAAGTTTTTAGTAAACACCATAAGACCATTTAGTAAAGTACAAACACACATACGAACAGGACAAGGTGTTGAATGTGGTAACAGAACCTACTCTTTAGAACAAGATCAAATATATATAAGAGGAATAAAATACTCAGGAAATAATGTTGTAGGCTCAACAAGCTTTACACCATGCACAAGTGAATCAAAAGACATGGCTGTAACAACAACAAGAGATGCAAAATGGTTTAATATTGTTATTGATAAACCAGCAGTTGGAAGTCATTTAATAGAATCTGAAATAATTATAACTGATAATGTTTCAGGAAACTTACCATTATACTACAGAGCAGAGTTTATAGAAGGAAACACTGTTTTAAGAAACCCAGTAGATCAAACCCTTGGAACTTCTTTAACACACCCTAACAAACAAGCACTTTATGCATATGCAAAACAAGAAAATATATTTACAGGTGCCTCTAGTTTTTGTGAAGATGTGTTATGTTATTATTTTTCTGTACACGACAAATCAACAAACGTTTCAAGAAACATAGTTGATAGATACACAGCATCTGAAAATACAGAATATTCTTTATCATTTAACTATAATTTTAATAGAGCAATTCCAAATGCAAGAATGACAATAACAACACAATCATCAATCGATTTAGAAGACTACACTATAACAACAGTAGGCGCAGAAGTAATCTCAGGAAAAGATTTTAATGACATTGATTTAGGAAGCATTAGCCAAGGAGATCATATTAATGGATTTATAAATCTAGAAGTAATACAAGATCAAACAGACTATGTAAGATTTGAAATATCTTCAGACGGAGATGTTATTTTTACAAAAGATGTTACATTTGATGTAAAACCATCAAAAGAAATGACTGTTGACATTATTCCAACAGTGTTTGTTCCATTTATACAAAATAATGTTATTGTAGGAGTAGAAGATAAAGAAAATAATCCTTTAGCAGACGCACAAGTAATAGTAAAACATAAAAACCAAACTCTAGAAACAGGAACAACAGACAGAGAAGGAATCTTTGCTTTTAAACTACCAGCACCAAGCGTAGGAGATGTTGTAGAAATAACTGTAAGAAAAAGAGGGTATAGATCAGTAAACATAAAAAGAGAAGTTTCAAGAAACATAATGGTAGTAACACCAGACAAGATAGAAACACAACTAAATCTTTCAACAGAACCAAGAAAAGACATAAATGTTGATATGA
>PWLL01000077.1 GCA_003559395.1 Candidatus Iainarchaeum sp.
CATTTTTATAACTAAAAATTGTACCGTCTTCTAACAAACCTTTTCTTTTATAACTCATTCTCAAGAAATACCATTTTCTTAAAAGCTTGCCCATCAATCCCAATTCTTCATTATTATAATATGCTTCAACTTGAAACAACTTGCCGCCGTGCCACCCAGTATTGTCTTTGTTTCTACTATGTAAGTTTGCTTGAATCATTATGTGTGGGTACAAGCTGCTGTAATCATTTGCTATTATTAAGTCATAAAAAGATATTTTTTTATCTGTTATGTTTTGTTTTGCGTGAAATTCTTTGTCCGCAGGATAACTAACATAACCTCCTTCTATTTTCACTCTCTCGTTGTTATCTTTATTATAAATAGGTTCTAAATCTAACGCATAACAATCTGCTTTATAACCAAACTTAGCCATAGTATCAGTTAAATATTTTTTCTTTTTAACATCATCTTCAGAAACAAAATCTTTAAACGCTTCAAAATATTTCTCTAACCACTCGTATAATTTTTTGGTTATTTCTATATCTCGTTTAGTATATTTTATTATTTTTTTTCTTTCTTCTGGAGTCCAAGTGTTTTTATTAAATATATTATAATCTATTTTATCTTTTGCTTCTTCGTCTGTTACTAAATCTAAAAATCTTGTAATGTAATCAAGACTATAACTCATTAATTCTAATCCAAGCATTCCTTTTTTTGTCGTCATAGAACCTGCTCTTTTTTTTATTATGTCGTAACAATCAACAAATAATTTATAGTCTAATTTTACTCCAAACTTTTCTATTATGGGGTTGTCAAACTCTATATTATTAAACCCAACCAATATTCTGTGTTCGTCGACAAGTTTTTGTATAAATTCTTTATCTGTATAAGGTATAATATAATGTTTATTTGTTTTATAAGAATATGCACCAAATACTTTTAATTCATTATCATTAACATCTCCTGTCTTATTGCTAGTTTCTATATCATATATTAAAACATCTTCTTCCATTATCAAATGTCTCCGTTTGATTTCATTATTGATAACATTCCACCAACTAATATAGTTATTATTCCTGTAGTATACATGACGCCGCTAATCCAATTAAACATATTAATACCTATTAATGGTAACACAATTGGGGTACAAGTTATTATTATTCCTATTATTAATACTGGGTGAACCCCAGAAAAACTTGGTCGTTCATAATATTGTCCTTTTTTATTCAAAAAATTGTTGTTTGACATTTTTCACCTAATTTGTATTTTTCTTTAATCCACTTGTATTGTTTGTATTTTTTTAACTTATTATTTTTTATTCCATTAATTAGTTTTCTCAAATGTTCTCTTAATCGTTCTTCTTTCATTCCCGGTTTCCAATCAAGAACTATTTTTAAAACTTTTTCCTCACTATCTATTAGTGGGTGCAACAAAGCTTTTATTAATAATGATGTGTAACTTTCAACGTTTTTTTCGTTGGTTATTTTGACTTTTGGAACTTCAACCGTTTTTGTTTTTTCTTTTGGTTTTTTTGTTGAAACTTTTTTTTCTTCTTTAATAACTTCTTGTATTAGTTGTTCGTTTGTTTTAGATTCTAATTGTTTTTCAAGTGTTTGATTCATCAATCTTATTTTTTCTGTGTTTAATTCTTTATATTTTTCTTCTAATTCTTCCATCTGTTTATTAAAATCATTAGAACTTATACTGTCTTCTTTGTGATTTAAATCTATTTTTTCTTTTATTATTTGTTTAATTTTTTCATTAATTTCTTCAATCATACCAGTCACCCTCAAACGTTATATAAACATTAAAACCTTTAAGTTTTATTTTAAAAACATTTTCTTTAAAATTGTCATTAACTATGATATTTATTTTATCTTTTTTTATTGTTTGAACTATTGCAAAATTTTCTATTAAATCTAAATCATCTTCATCGTGCATTTCAAAAACATATTCAACATTTAATTTGTTTAATCGTTTCAAAACAGTATCTTCTAAACAATGTAAATTATGAGTTTGTAATTTTACTATAAATTCTATGTTGTTTGCTGTTGTGAGAGGTTTTGTTTTACCATTAATAAATACTAACACTCTTGCCAAAGGATTGATTTTTTGTATCTTTTTACACAAGCCATTTACTTCTTTTTGTTGTGTTAATAATTCATCTCCTTTAATGGTTATTATTTGGTGTGGAGAAACATTTTTAATAATTGTTTCTATTGATTCTTGATAACCTTTTTGACTTAATTCTATTATATAAGATTGTTTACCTATCAAATGTTCTTTTAAAAAATTAACTTCTTCTCTACTTATTTTTAGCATTATCAAAATCCTCTACTTCTTTTTTTAATTTTTCCAAATCAACTTTTTCTCTTTTTTTTATTTTACTTTTTTTCAAAAAATGTTTAATGTCTTCATCAGTTATATTTAATAATGTTAATAATTTATTAACAATTTTTAATGTTTTTTTTCCTTCATCTGTTAAATATATGTTATGTCTTGCACCAACTTTTTTTAATGTTATCCATTTTAATTTAATAAAAGATTTTTTTATGTCATGTAAATGTTTATAAGTTATTTTACTATCTAAAAAAATATCATATAAGCACCTACCATCTTTTTCTAAAAATTTTAAAAAAATCATATAGTCTGGAATAATTATTTGTTTGTGTTGTGTGTTCATTTTTTAAAACCCCATTAATCCTTGTTTTGGTTTAGTTGTTGGTCATTCTTTATCACCTTGTTCGAGAAGACTCTGCCCTTCAGGGCGGAGATGAATCGAACCTCGTTCTCGTTCATATTTGTAATCCTTTTCCATATTTTGTTACCTCTACACATTTAATATTTTTGTTAATTGTATTTCCTAAATCATCTGTTAATTTAACCCAAGTTCCTTTGTTAAACACACCTTTAGATGTATAAATTTTGTTGTCAAATTTAACTAAATCATTTGATTGTATTTTGTATCTCTGCCTTCTAATACTTGGTTTAAACCCTTTCCTGTTAAGTTGCAGGCAACGATTGTTTCTTCTTATTTGCTTCAAATTACTGATTATACATCTTGTTTGATTACTTCCACCAGCTATGATGAATGCGTCGTTTACGTGTGATTTTTCTAATTCAAGTTTTTGTCTGTTTTCTTTTGTTATGTAACCAAACGTGTGTTCGTAATTGTTTTTATCAACTAATCTTGTCCAAACATTGTTCATAACGCTTGTGTCTTTGAAACTTTTTGGTTTAGTAAATTTGTGTTTGATTTTTCCTGAGTGAAAATCTTTGTGGCACTTTAAATGTAATGTAACTAAGTTATCGGGTCTATTACTACCACCATCTTTTCTCTGAATAATATGGTGTGTTTCAAGTATTCCTCCTTGCTCTTTGCATATTTGACAAGTGTATTTATCTCTTGTAAATATGAATGCTCTAAGGTTATTATAACCGCTCATTTGACCTTGTTGATACTCGGCTCCTTCTATGTCTGCATTTTGTAGTTTCTGTGTGTCAAACTTTGCAACTTCCACGACTATGTTGTTAATAGGTAACAACTTTGTTATTTTGTTAATTAATGTTTGGTGTGTGTCAAGTTTATGTTGTATACTTGGTGCTAGCCAACCTTCTTCTCGTTTTCGGTTGTTGAATCTTGGTTCTCGATACCATAACTTGTTACGTCTTCCTCTTCTATACATTGCTCGCTCTATTAGTTTTTCACTCACATTTTGTCTTAGTTCTAATTCACCACTCACCAATTCTTGTGTCTCAGTTATCGCTGAGAAACCAATCACTTTACTTCCTGCATCTATGCCGAGAGTGATTGGTTGCGTGGTTTCTCCTGTTGCAATAGTTAGTTGTATAGTGAATGGTTTTCTTTTGATAACTATTGCTTTTCCTTGTTTTAGTAATTTGTTTG
The DNA here is from genome assembly GCA_003559395.1 of Candidatus Iainarchaeum sp. Lineage (GTDB taxonomy): Archaea > Iainarchaeota > Iainarchaeia > Iainarchaeales > CSSED10-239 > CSSED10-239. The sequence goes on from PWLL01000077.1 coordinate 3,887, forward strand.
CTTTTTGTTGTTTGCAAGGCATCAAAGGTTGCCCCTTGATGTTTTGCACATACACAATATCAGATACTCTCAAGTTCTGATTCCCTGTATGTTGGGAATGGTTCTCTTCGGAGTTGTTAGAAAAGGTTTTTAAGTCTTGCTCACTAAGAATTTCCTCTCTGTTTAAAGACAAGACCATAGAGCTACCGACTAGAGAAGTATCAGTAGGTATGTATGTATTTCTCTTTCCTAACTTCTGCATTTTTGTTTCCATCTTTGCCTCCTAATCAACCAATTGCTCTCAAACCTCACGGCTCAAGCCCCTTCCTTCAGGGAGGGGTGATTGACATGTTCGTAATTGGTCTATGTTCATATAATTTCTAGTCCAGTATTGTTTATCTATTCCATAAAAACTGAACCAATTAACTTTGTCTTTATCGATTTCTTTTAACAATGTTTGTTTCATTAAATTTATTTGTGTATCAGATAAGTTAAAATGTTTTTGTATTTTTTCGTATAAAAAAAAGTATCTATCTTGTTTGTCATCTTTTTTTGGATATTTAATAAAAGGTGTTTTGTTCAATTTTTTTCCATCAAAAAACAACAACGACCATGCAGCACTTAAATACACTTTAGGGGATGTGTAGAACACGAATTTGTTTAATACTCTTGCTTGCCGCACGGTTATGTTGTTCAAAGAAAGAAATCTTTGAATTACTACTGGTTGAATACAACTATCGTCTAATTCAATAATCCATTTACTTGATGGATTAGTATACAAGTTTTTCAATATATCAAACACGTTCATTTTACCATTTCTATTAATGAAGTTGTGAAAATTATTATTGGTTCTCCTTCATTAAATTTTAAATCATTTGCACAAGTTACTTGAATCATTTTAACATTGTCTTCCAAACAAGATTTTAACCAAAAAAATTTGTTCAAATTTCTAAAATCTATCTCGTGAGTAAAAACATATTCTTGCACAAATCGTCTATCTTTTTCTTTTATTTTGTCCCACAACATCTGATATTCGTCGTCAGAACTTTTTGCGTTTGTTTTTGTTACAGGTTTGTTATCTATTTTTAAATCTTGTAACACTTGCACACAATTTCTAATACTTGGATAATTTATATCAACAATGTTTTGTAGTCCTTCTAAGTCATATTCTAAGTTTTCGTTAACACATATTTTCATTAAGTATTCTACTATTTCTTCTTTTTTTGGTTGATTGAATTTTATTGTTGCACAACGACTTTTTAGTGCGTCACTTATTTTGTGGTAATAGTTACAAGAAATTATAAACAAAGCATTCTCGTGGTATATTTCCATCAAACTTCTTAAAGCGTCTTGTGCGTCATTGGTTAATTTGTCTCCTTCATCAAAGAACACTATTCTTCTAACACCTTTTTTTGTGGATTGTGTTTTTACAAATCCATTAACTTTATCTCTAATTGTTTCTATTTTTCTATCGTCAGAACCATTCAACATAAGTGCATCTGCACCTAATGTTTTAATAATAATTCGGGCAATTGACGTTTTGCCCGTACCCGCCGTATCAGAATGAAGTATTAAATGTTGCATTGATTGTGGTTCTTGTAATCTATTAGCAATTTTATTTTTTACTTCTAATCCAACAAAGCTTTCTAATGTTTTTGGTCTATATTTTTCAATCCACATACTATTAATAGGGTCAAATTCTTTCATCTTATTTACCTAAAAAAATTTTAATCTTCGTCAGAAAAATTTATTTCTTGCACTACTAAAGTATATAATACAACATCTAAATTATGTTCGTCTTTATACACTGTTGTTGTTAGTTGAACTTTTGTTGGTTCTTTACCAAAAGATTCTCTATATTCTTGTTGTAATCTTTCGTAATCAGTATCTTCTAGTATATATAAATTGTTTGTGTAATTCATTTTTTTAGTCCTCCGCATCTATTCTTGGTGCTAATAAAAATTGTATTTTATATTTGTCGTTTTCAATAACTGCTTTTATTAAATAATCTGGTTTTGCTTCAAACGCTATTGTGTCGTCAATACTTTTAAACATTTTAACAAATGGTTCTCCAAACTTTAATTTTACTCCACCTTTAGTTCCTTCGCTTTTAATATTTCTTGTAAATTTGTATTTTCCATCGTTAGATAATATTAATCCATTTTCAACAGTTTCTATTCTTACCAAAATATCTTTGTTAAGTTGTGTGTCTTGAATAAAGTCTATTAATTCTTTTCCGTTTACATTAAAACTTGTTGTAAATTCTTGTAGTTTTGGAACATCTGGCATTGGTGTGATAAATCTTTCGTCGACCAATTCAAGTTTTAGTTCTTTGGAATTTGTTTTTGCTGTTAGTAAATTTCCTTCAACATTAAATTCTATTTCTTTTTCTAATCTGTTAAACACTTGTACTAAAACAGATAATTCGTCCACACCCACTTTTCCCAATGCAACATAATCAACAAAATTTTCTTTTTTTAATGTTGCATGAACCATACTGGTTGCATCTGCTGTTACTGCTTCAACATATAAACCTTTATCTGTAAAGTCTAAAAGACATTGGTCTACTTGTTCCATTCTTATTTTTTTCAAAAAATCTATTAACACATTTTTTTCTATTTTCATTTTTTACCTCGTTGTTTTTTTGTTGTTATGACTTCTTTTATATCTAATTCTTTCTTCATTATAGTTCTCATTTTTTCCAATATTTGTTTTTTGTTTGGCAAAAATTTTGTTGTATAATCTTCATCATTTAGATACATTGTTACTTGTATGTTTGGCATTTTTTGTTCCTCCGTATTCTTTAATTAACTAAACATAACTACTATATAAATGTTTTGTTTTTTGTTACCTCGTGACCCTCTTTTTTAAAACCTCTAATTCTTCCAATACTTGAAAGTTTGAAAAAAACAATATTATCAAAAAAATCATAATATATTGCATTGTCTTTGCTGTCATGTGTTCTTAATGCTCTTCCCAGTGTTTGAATGCTAGTTCTTTCAAGTTTATGAGCACTTGCATTAATTACTATGTTTAATCTAGGTATATCAATTCCTTCCTCAAAAATACTTATAGTGGATATTAATATTTTTTGTGAACCATCAGTAAAGTCTTCAAACATTTGTTCTCTTTTTTTATCACTAATTTTTCCGTGCAAATACTTACTATTAGGAATTAGTTGTTCCAATAACTCGCCGTGTTTAACATATTTAACTAATATTAATATTGTTTTATTAGAATGATTTTCACATAATTGTTTTATTGTTTCGTTTCTTTTAGTATTATTTATTATACATTCGTCAAAAAAAATTCTGTATTTAATGCCGTCTTTTAAGTTATCAACTAAGTCACCATAAGCTTTAAGTGTTTTATCGACAAATTTGTTTTGTTCAGATAATTTTTTATCAATTTCTTCTAATATTAACTCATTACATTTATTCTCCATTAACTCTAATTCTTCTTTGGTGTTTACGTCTGTTAAAAATATTATTTCTGGTTTAACTAAAAACCCTTTAGTTATTAATTCTTGTCCTTTTAAAGAATAAATAACTTCCCCTAATATTGATGTTACTCTCAAATCACAACCTTGATTATTTTTTGCAGTTGCACTAACACCTAATCTGTACTCTATGTTTTTTAATAATTTGGATAAAGTGATAAATCTTGGGCTGTGAGTTTTATGACATTCATCTACTATAAACACTCTAATTGTTTTAAAATAATCTTCTAATTCATCTTTATATTTTATTAACGATTGTATAGTGGCAATAGTAATATTTTCTATTTGTTTGTTGCCCATTCCTATTATGCCAATAGGTGTTCCTAGTTCTGTTTCAAACTCTTTTTTTGTTTGTGTTAATAATCTTTTTTTATCTACTACGAATAATGTTTTTAATCCTAATCTTCTAACAATTTCTATTGTTATTAATGTTTTGCCTGCACCTGTTGATAATTCTAAAATGCCGTTGTTTAAACCTTTTTTATTAATGTATGTGTCTACCGCTTGTATTTGATAATCTCTTAATTCTTTACCACTTAATAGTTTTTGTGGCATGTCTATTTTTGTTTCATCAAAACATCTATTATCTTGTAATTTTATAATAGGTGTTTTATTAATACTTCTTGCATAATTATGAATGGTTTCTACTAATGAATCAACTAAACCTATACTAATGTTTTTAAATTTTTTATTCCACAAACATTTTTTTGTGTTCATATTAGGATATCTTTTTTTTAAAAAAATTGCACTTTGATTTTCATAAGTATATTTATTAAATAATAATTCATTTAATTCTTCTGAAAAATCTCCTTTAACAAAAACTTCTCCACCATATATATTTAATAAAAAATTCATTGTTGTTTCAGGATTTTGTTCTTCAACATCCCATAAATGTTTGTAAGGACAAAAAAAATATCCTTTATTAAATGGTGGCAATTTGTCTGGGTTGTTTAAATAATAATGAATTTTTTCCAAAGTTTTTTTGTGGTATTGTTCTGCGTTTTTTATATCTTGTATTGTTGGAATAATTATCATAACACTATTTTCGTAACGCAAATAACACACTTTTATTTCTTTAAGTAATATATTGTATTTTCTATAATATTGCCAAACATAATATTTCATTTGAACGGTGTATTCTAACTTATTATGTTCATTCATTTGAGAAGTTTTCCAATCACACATAAAATGTGTTTCAGTATTAACACCATCTAAATATGATACGCAATCAGGAAAAAATATTTTTAGTTCTGTGTGAGTTAAATCAAAGTTTAATTTTATTCCGTTAAGAATCATTTCCCAAGTTAACTCTTTTTCATGTGCTAATTTTGTTTCATCTAATTTAAACTTAGTCCATAATTGTTCAAACTGCTCTGCTATTATTGATTGTTCTGTTTGTTTATTTTTATAAAATGTTTCCAAACACTCGTGAACAACTGTTCCTCTGTTGGCATAACACATATCGCTTACACCAGGAATTTTTTGTATGTATTGCATATACCAAGTTCTCGGACATTGCCAAAACAAATTCATTTGTGAAAATGACAATGGTCTATTGTATGTTTTCATTAAAGATTAATCACCCCAGCAAAACCTCTCGTAAATCTTCGATAAATATTGTTTTATGTGTGTTTTTTAAAGTGTTAATTTTCTTTTTTAAGTCACTAATTTTAATTACTTCTTCTGGTGCAAACACCACACCATTTATAATGGTGTTTTTTCTTTTACTTTCAAGTTTTCTAAAATCAACAAACCATTTATTCATTTTCATTCCTCGTTTTTTGGTTTATATATACTTTCAATAACTAAATCTGCAACATGAAAAATAATAACAAGTTTTAGAAAATATTCTAAATTGCTTACAACCATTGACAAAAATTCTTCTTCATTAATACCATATTTTTTCATAAAATATTTAGTGATATTTTCCATTTTTATGATAATTGATATCTCTATCCATTCTCCTCAACTCTTTTATTAAATTCTTTTTTAACTCTTCCAAATCTTCTGATTGAGCAATATCTAAATATTTGTTTTCTTGTCTCATTTTATTCACCTAAAAAAATAAAAAAATTAAAGTACTTCTACTTTATATAATCCGCCTTCACTTTTTGCTTTTGCAACTTTTTTCTTGTGTTGCTCTGCTTCTTCTGTTGTTTTAAAGTCTCTTATTTTCATTAAATCTTTTATTGGAAGTGTTGCATCTTTGCCGTTGTATATGTGTGTTATTCGTATAGTTATGCCGTTAAACGTTTTATTCTCTTTAACCTTTGCCATCAACACACTACCTTTTCCAAACAACGCACCATATAAATCCCAAGACTGAATTGTAAATCTTTCTCCACCGTCTGTTTCAAGAATATATTCAACTCTTTTAGAATCTGGTTCATCTCTTTTTTTTATTCCAGTCCAAAACTTATCCCCTGTTTTTGTTGTGATTTCTCTACCTGGTTTGTTTACAACTTTTGAAATAGTGAAACTTAAACTCTCGCCCACTTCAGGTGTTTTCAAAAAAGTATAACTCATAAAATCATCTGGTGTCATCTCTACTTCTTTAGATTTTTCTTTAACTTCTTCATTGTTTAAAACAATGGATTCTTCATCTGCTGTATTAAATTCTTCTGAATCAAACAGTTCTTCAAATTCATTTTTTTCACTCATTTTTTTCCTCCAAACAAATAATTGTTTTCATATGATTAACCAAACATAACTAATATATAAATGTTTTGAAAGTTTATAAGTAAGTTATTTTTTTAGCTATTTTGTTTAAACACAATTCTTCCTCCATTTCCTGTAAACAGTGAACTACCTCTCCCTGAAGGAAGGATACTTCTCAGACCTTAGTTAAAAATTTGAATTAGTTTCATAATACATCCTCCCATTCTTTTATTATTTTATGTTTATCAAAGTCTTTTGCTCTTTTTAATCCTTTTGAATATTTCTTTTGTAAATCTTTGTTTTTCATCATCTCGAACATTGTTTCTGTAAGTTTTTTTTCTTCTTTTGTTGGTGGTTTTTCTTTTAAATCACTAAAATTATTCGGTTCGTCAAATGTTTTTAATAAAACCCCATATTTTCCTCGATGTGGATATTTTATTTTTTCTTCTATATTTAATTCTGGACAAAGTATTTCTCTAGGTCCTGAATCACAATCTGTTGATATTATTGGTTTGTTTTGCGATAGAACTTCTGTTAATACATTTCCAAACCCCTCATAATCTGATGTAAACACAAAACAATCTGATTTTTTAATATAGGGGAATACATTTTTTACAACTCCTAAAAAGAAAACTTTGTCTTCTAATCCTAATTTCTTAGTTAGGTTTCTTAAATCCTTTTCTAATTCTCCTTTTCCAAGAATTATTAATTTTACTTTATTATTTTTTTTAACTACTTCTTTAAAACTTCTAATAAGATTCCAATGAGCTTTTTGTTCGGTTAAACGCCCTATTGTTATAAAATTGTAATCTTTGCCCATTATTATTCTGTGTTCTTTGTTTGTTATTTTTTCTTTGCTTAAATCTAGAAAACGATTTATGTCTTGAATATTGTAGATTGTTTTTGTATTTTTTAGATTAAACTGAGTTTTTAATATATTTTTAACACCTCTAGATAATGCAACCACTAAATCTGCTTTTGGATAAATGATTTTTGTTAATATTTGAAATAATTTTGGGTGTTTTAGAGGATTATTTCTAACTGAAACTATTGTTTTTGATTTGTTTCTAAAAAGTGTTTTACTTAAAACTGAGGAAAAATTAGAATCTTCAAGGAAAGATATTGTTGTATTTATTTTGTTTTTTTTGCATATATTAGATATCTTTATTGTTCTTGAGAATAATTTATAAGTTTTAGTAAATACGTCTTCTGTTAATTTTTCATTTAAACAGATAAGTTTTCCTTCAAATTCATATTTTGGTTTAAAATCGTAGAATATTAAAAAAGTTACATCATGTCCTAATCTTTTAAGATTTGTTCCTACTTGAGATGCAATCTTTTCTGCTCCACCTCCTATTCTAAGATGATGTACTATTATTAAAATTTTTTTCATTTTATGATTATTCCAACATATTTTTTGTTCTTTTTTATTATTATTGGTTCTTTTTTAATTTTATTACAAAATTCTATAAATGCTATATTGTCAGATATATCATCTGATATTAATAGTCCTTTATTTTTTAGATTTTTCCAAATTATCGGATATGCCCACATTCTTCCTTTATAAGATTTATCAGAATCATAATGACATAAATCTATTGAGGTATTTAGTTGTCTAATTGATTTTTTTAATGCTTGTCTATCTGGAAGTCTTATTAATGACCACTTTTTTTTAAAAAATTTGGGTATAACACATCCGACATAACTATCATTATTTCTAAATAAATAAGGCATATCTATACTTATAAGATTAGACTTATTTCTTGAATTAATAGATAGTAATATTGCAAGAGATGACCACCCATAAGCCACACCCGTTTCTAATGTTTTTTTTACCTTAAATTTTTCGCATAAATTATATATTAAATCTATATATCCTTCACCACCCATTTTTACAGGGCAATTTTTTTCTATTTGTCTAGATTCTTTTAATAATTTTGAAAATTTTTTATTAAAATTAATTTCTTTTATGTTTAACTGTTCATATGCTTTTTTTAAGAATACGCTTTTTTTATCACATATTTCGATTGCTTCTTTTTTTGTAAGTTCTTTTTTAGACGGAAAATATTCGTTTTTAAATATATAATATATTTGGGGTATTAATCTAGGTCTTTTAAAAAACCAAAATAATCCTTTTATTATTTTTTTAAAATGCAAAAATGTTGTTTTAATTTTGTTCAATTTGTTTCGCCTTTTTTTATTTCTCGAATCCATTTTTCTATTATATTATTAAGTTCAAATCGTGTGTCTGATTTTATCTTCTTTCCTTTTTTTAATGCGTCATCAAGTGCTTTTTTAAACTCGTCTTTATTGTTGAATGGTACTATATATCCATACTTAGTTTTATTGTATGTTTTTAATTCTTTGTTTAATTCTACACCAAGTAGTTCTCGTGGTCCTGTCTGGCAATCGTTTGCAACACACACACATCCGCTTGCCAGTGCTTCCATTAATGCTCGTGGCATTCCTTCAAAAAGTGATGGTAAAACGAACACATCTGCTTTATTTAAGTATTTGTATACGTTATTCTTTGTACCTAAGAAATGTATGTTTTTTTGATTTTTTGTTTTTTCTTTAAGTTCTTGCTCGAGTGGTCCGTTTCCTATTACGAGTAAATTAACATCTTCTTCTATATCTTTGAACATGTCAAAAAACCATGCATAATTCTTCTGTGAAACAAGTCGACCTACCATAACTATTGTTTTCTTTTCAAACAATTTCTTTTCTTTTCCTGTTATGGCCTCTTTTTTTTTCTTGTTTATTTCATCTAATTCTATGGCATTCCCGATTGCGACTGTGTCGAACTTCACTCTCTTTTGCATGGCTTTTGTAAGTACTATTGTTTTATCTGCTGTATTATGCAGATTTTTAAACCTATAATATGCATTACCTTTACTTAAAATATTGTTTCGTATAAATGTCCACAATTTAAATTTTAACATTTTTTTACAAATTAATGCTACCATGTTTGCGTCTTCTGCATTGGACACAACTAAATCATATTTATTATTTTTAAGAAATTGTCTTAATTTTAGAGGAAAATAAACCAAAATTCTAAAACTTTTAATAATAATATTATTGGCATAATTATAATTAAAATTGTGTCTTTTAACAAAATATTCATATTCATTTTTAAAATTATAAAAAGTCAAAATTTCTACAACATAATATTTGGCTAAACCTTTTGTAAGAATTGCCACAGAGTTCTCTGCACCACCTCCAACTTTTAAATTACTCACTATAAACAATATTTTTTTCTTTTTCATTTTTTCTTAATCATGTAAAACAATTTTAAAACAAACCAATTAGGTAACAACAATAAAACATTTTCTAAAAATAATCTAATCGTACCTTTTAATCCAAGTTTCAAACCATTTTTAACTGCTATTTTTTTAACATAAATTGTATCTTTAATAACTCTTTTCATGTTAGTGTTTTTTATTTGATTTTTATGTAATCTATAATTTAAAACAAATGAATTTAAATTATATATTTTGCAACCTTTTAAAAAAAATCTAAACCATAAATCATAATCTTGACTAGATTTTAAATAAGGAGAATAACACCCATATTTTTCAACCAATATTCTTTTAAACATAACGGTGGGATGTGCTAATGGGTTCTCGATTTTTATTGTGTTAGCAATATCATGACTATAAATTCGTTTGCCAAAAAGTTTTCCTTTAGAGTCAATCAAGGTAATGTTTCCTCCAACGACATCAAATTTAGGAAACAATTTTAATTGTGTTTCAAACCTATCGTTGAAACAAACATCATCGGCATCCATTCTTGCAATATATTCGCCAGAACATTTTTTCAAACCAACATTCAAAGAACCAGTGCAACCTAAATTTTTATCATTCTTAAAACCTTTAATTCGTTTATCTTTCTTAGCATATTTTTGAATGATTTTCCAAGTATTATCTGTAGAACAATCGTCGATGATAATAAACTCAAAATCTTTAAATGTTTGTTTTAAAACACTTTCGATTGCTTCACCAATAAACTTTTCTGCATTATACGCCGGCATCAATACTGAAATTTTATTAATTTTTTTTACCATATGATTAACCAAACATAACTAGTATATAAATGTTTTGAAAGTTTATAAATAGTTTTTTTATAATTGTAATTTTTCCCCTGATTTTAAAATAATTTCTTTAAAATCTATTGCCAAATCTTTAAATAATTTGGCTCTAACTAAAGAACTTTTTTCTTCAATGGTATCAACACAATATAATTGATATAATGAACTATAACCATCTTTTTTCTTTCTCAAAACTCTACCCATTCTTTGAATTGTTTGTTTATCGGTTGAATCTCCTGCCATTATTATTGCAACATCTAATTTTGGCAAATTATAACCTTCATCTAAAACTTTACTAACTAATAATACACTAAATTTATCATTACGATAATCTATTAATGTTCGTTCCCTTGTTTTTTTATCTATACCACTATGAAGTACTCTACACTCTATATTTGTGTCTAATAAGTGCCAATATATTTTAGAAGTTTGTTTGTTGTATTGATTAAAAACCAATATTTTGTTTTCCTTATGATTGTTTATTATTGTTTGAGTTATATCTATTTTATCAACATAATTGTTTACTAATTCTTTTTGTTCATTAATTAATGCCAGCATTTTCATTTTTAGTGGTGTGTTTGTTTTCATTATTTTTTCAAACCCACCACCTGTGTTGTAAACTACATATAATTGTTGTTTTATATCATCATATTTGTCTCTTGTGTCTTGGTCTAATACAACACCTATATTATAAAACACAAAAGGGTTTAATACTCCGTCTTCTAATGCTTCTGAAGGATTATATTTATAAATATTAAAATCAAACAATTCCAACAATTTTCTATGATTTTTATCTGCTCTTGCAAGTGTGGCTGTTAAACCTATTTTGTATTTAAAAGGTGTTTCCAAAATCTTTAATATTCTGTCTGTGCCTAAATTGTGTAATTCATCACCTATAAACATATCAAACATTGTTAAAGGTATTCTATCAAGATTTTGTATGTTTGTAATAGTGATTCTACTATACTCTTTTATTGAACCATAATACACACCTATTGATTGTATTGGAATACCATAATCAACTAATTCTTTATACCAACCTTCTTCCAATATAACATTTTTTGGCACGACTATTAACACTTTTAATTTTGGTTCTTTTAACAATAATTCTTGTAATATGTCAATTGTTATAAAAGTTTTACCAGCACCAGTACTAACTTCAAAAATAACATTTTTGTTGTTTTCATAAAAGAATTTTTTGGCTTTTATTTGCCAACTTCTCAAATCTGTTATATTTGTTTGTTTTTCTAAATTTGCTTCTATATTAAATAATTCATCAACATATTCATCCATTTTATTCATAATTCAAAAATTGTTTTTTGTGCTAAACGTTTATTTGCTATATCACAATATTCTTTGCTTATCTCAAACCCTATGAATTTTCTGTTAAGTTGTTTACAAGCAACGGCAGTAGTTCCACTACCCATAAAAGGGTCGAGAACTATATCTTGTGGGTTTGAATGAATTTCTATTAACTCTTTAATTAAACTAAGTGGTTTTTCTGTGGGGTGTTTTGTTTCCCCATAATAAGATTTGTTTGGAGTTTCAAAAAAATTGTGCATTTCTTTTTGTTGTTTAAAATTAAATGTCCAAGATTTGTCTCCCTTACTTCCAACCCACAGAAATTCACAGGCAGATAGATAATTCACCTTTCTAAAAGATGGAACGGGATTGGTTTTGTGCCAAGAGAGTATTGTTCTCGTTCTTATTCCGAACTCTTTTGATGTCCAACCTAAAAAACTGATATCTTCTTTATTAAAGAAACTAATTATTGTTCCTCCGTCTTTTAGAACCCTACAACATTCAGATAACCACAATTGAGTAAATTCTAAAAACTCTTCCCTTGTTTTGTTATCCCAATCTCCAAAGTCATATATAAGAGGAGATTCTCTACGCATAATGGGAGAATTTAATTTGCTCTTATCTCTATTATCATTCAACTTTGAAATATTATATGGTGGGTCGGTTAAAACCAAATCAACACTCTCGTCAGGTAATTGTTTTAATCCTTCTAAACAATCCATACAATATATTTTATTCGTTTCCATTTTATTTACAATTCAAAAATTGTTTTTTGTGCCAACCGTTTATTTGCTATGTCACAATATTCTTTGCTTAACTCAAACCCTATGAATTTTCTGTTAAGTTGTTTAGATGCGACAGCGGTGGTCCCACTACCCATAAAAGGGTCGAGAACCAATTGTTCAGATTTACTACTACTTTCTATAATTCTTCTAATTAATTTTAAAGGATATTGTGCAGGGTGGTTCGTTCTTTCTTTTGAATTTGCCATCACTTGGGGAATCTCCCAAACATCCCCATATTTTGCGTAATCTTCATTAAAGTAGTAATCATTTGATTTTATGAACACAAAAACATATTCGTGTCTTGGATACCATTTTATTTTTGCTACATCTGGAGATGAAGCAAATTTCCATATTATCATATTCAATAATTTAAAAGGAGATTTCTCAACAATCCAAAAAGGAATTTTACATCGATAATCCTGAAATCTATATTTTATATTAAAATAAAACATACCTGTTGGTTTTAGAACTCTATATAATTCTTTAAAATAACATTCTGTCCATTCTTGGTATTCTTCATCGGTCATATTATCATCATAGCAATCATAACTGCTCTGTTTACCGTCTCTGCTAAATCCACCAAAATTATATGGTGGGCTTGTAACAATTAAATCCACACTTCCATCAGGTATTTGCTTCATTCCTTCTAAACAATCCATACAATATATTTTATTTGTTTCCATTTTTTAATGAACCAACCTGTCTTCTTTCTGCAATTTGTTTCTCATAAAAAAATGTTTAATACACAAACCATCCATCATTGGCGACAGTTTGCATTGTAGTCCATTAGAATTAATTGCTCTACATCGTTTTGTGTTTTTTTCTAAATCCATTTTGTATCAACTTTTTTTTTCTTTAACCCAATATATTCTGTCAATTCGTCGTTTGTTTTACCACGATTTTCATTGTTGTCTAAAATTTTTTTAGTATCAAACATATTATTAAAATTGTTGTTGCCTAAACCAATTGTATCAACAAGTTCTTTGTTTGATTTCATTTTTTGTTGAGACAAATTTGGTGTGTTTTTTTGGGTAAATTGTTTATTGGTGTTGTTGCCAAAACCCATATAATCTCCTATTTTATCATTACTCAAACCAGAACTTTGTTTGTGGTTATTTAACCCTATACAATCTTTCATTTTATTGTTATCAATTCCTGGTTGTTGGTTGTTGTTTTTTTTCAACCCTATATAATCTCCTATTTTATCGTTGCTCAAACCAGAATTTTGTGATGAACCCATTAATTTGTTTACATCAAACATTCCACCAGAATTGTTTTCGCCACTATTCATTTTGAAAGCGTTGGCAAATTTTTCTAGTTTTTCTTTTCTTGCAACACCGGTCATTTTTTTTAATTCTTCTTCTTTATATTTTTTCACTAATTTTGGTTGTAATTCTGTTAACGCTTGTAATCTTGCTTCTCGTTTTAATTCACTAATTGCTTTTTGTTCGGCTTTTTTTTCAGCTATTTTTTCTTTTAAAGGATTAATTAAAAAAGTTTTGTCTTTAAGTATTTTGTATAAAAACAAAAACACTCCAATTAATATTATTCCTATTCCTATGTATATTATCATTTTATTTCCTCGTTGTTGTTCATATAAACACCCAATAATACTGCGTCTATTATTATGGTAATAAATATTATTGTTAATAAAGTTGTGGTTGTAAATTCACTAATTATGTTTAATACATTAAGTGCCCCCACCAACAAATATGTTATTACTTTTAACAATATATATGTTGTCCAATATATTTTAATGTTCATTTTGTTCCTCCACTTCTTTCATCCTATTACAACTCATACAATGTTGTTTCATAGAGTGGTTGTTGTAATATTCTTTTGTGCAACCACACCACTTACATTCTTTTTTTTCTATCATTTTCTGGTTCCAAGAATTTATCGAAAATTTTTTTAAACTCTTCTTTTTCTAATTGTCTACTAATATTAATGCTTTGCAAAAACAAAAACAAACTCATTCCTATTAATACAAAAACTATTAATAGAATAAAAGGGTTGTAACAAACCAAAAACATATTATAATACATTCCTGCACTGAAATACCCCACAAACAAAAATATACTTAATAATGTTAATAATATTTTTTTATCCATTCTTTTGCCTCCTTATAATTGCTTATTATTTCGATATGTTCTTCTATGTGATTAATATCGAAATGATTTTGAATATCGTTTTGTAAGTCTTTTTGTGTGCAAACAAACTCGTTGCCACATAATTTACATCTCCACTTAATCATTTTTGCCTTTTATGATATAATCCTCAAATTTTCTTTTACATTTGCTACAAAACGTTTTGCCACCATGATAATGTTCTTTGTGATTACAATAAGGGCAGATTCTTCGTAAAAGATTTTTATATTCTCCTTTTTTTTCTTTTCTTTGTTGTTCTCTTGATTCAAGGTATTCTTCAACACCACTTTCATATTCATTCATTGTAAATCCTCTGGTTTGATTTTTGTGTCAACCAATTCTTTTTTTGTTATTATACACAAAGTATAATATATGAAAAAGAACATAAACAAAAACCATAACAATGGTTTAACAAAAAGTTTCTTTATTTTATTATATTGTTTTAAAATAGTAACTATATTTATTGCATCATCTTCTGCCATTCTTGCCAACATTTTTAGTTTCATTCGTTTTCCTCTAATTTTTTTAAAATTTTTTCGGTGTCTTTTTTTATATCGTTTCTGCTATTAAGGTGTTGATATTCGTGTTTTAATATGAACAAATAGTCAAACAGCCCTATAGATAGTGTGAGCGCCACCAATATTGTTAACAACAAAAAAATATTTATATTAATATTATTAACTGCAAAAAATGTATTTATTATGAAAAAACTATTAACAAAAACCAAATAGCTTGCAGTTCTGTTACCAAAATTCTTAATTTTGGCGATGTTTTTAAACAATTTGTTTAATTTTTGTTTTAGTTTCATTTATCTTCCTCTATTTTGATAATAAGGTTTTTTTTATTGTGTTTTGAATAAAACACTCCAAAGTAAGTTTGAATGTGTCTTAAAAGTGTTTCCATACACTCTAATTCGCCATCTTCAATATCATATGATTCAAAAACAACTGTCGTTTTTTTTTCTCCTTCAAATGATTCAACAACAAAACCGTTCTCTACTCTTTCTATTGTTGTTTTCCAAACCATTACTCTGACCTCATTTTTGGGGGTCTTAGTAAAAAGTATTCATTTAATATATTTTCTATAGCTTCTGTTTTTGTTTTTACATCATTATATATCATATATAACTTTAAATTTTTATCAACAAATTCATCAATATCCATTTGTATTTTAACCATTTTATGTAACCTCTGTGATTGTGACATTTTGTTATGTCTTAATACACCATATATCAATTAGTAATCATAACTAGTATATAAATCTTTCGGTTTTTGACGATTTTTGATATATGTTATATCAAATGTGACACTTTTTTGAAAAAGTGTCAAAAAAGCCATTTGTCACATTTTTTCGGCACTTTTTTTCATTTTTTTAAAAAATCCTTATATCAAATGTGACACTTTTTTTTGGCACATTTGTGACATTTTGATTTTTTTAGAATTTTTTTTAATATACAGAAATGTATATTAATTCGTTATTTTGAAATATGGGTTTATAAATATATTGTTTTTTGGCATAAAAAATAGGTGTTTTTAGAAAAAAAATTTTTTTTATGTAAAAAATATTTTTTTTGTGTCACAATTGGTATAACAGGTATTGTGATGTATCATCTATATCATTATATATCGTAGTGTATTTTTGTGACAAAATTGGTGTTCCATAGGAAATGAAGGTTGGTTTTGTGACATTTGTGCCAGTTAACTTTAAATAGTGGAAATGCAAAATGTCACAAAATGTCACAAAATGTCACAAGATATATATAGTACAAAATATAAAACTATATAAATAAGTGAACCATCGTTTCATATGGAACCCTTTCAAGTATTAAAATTCTTTATTATTATCAATTATGAAAAAACCATGTGACAGTTTTGAAAAAAAATTCCATATGCGTTTCTGGAACTTTTGCCGAAATATACTTGAGTATATAATATTTTAGAAAAAAAAATTGTTAAAAAAAATCCAATTATGAAATTTTTTGTGACATTTTTGTGCCAAAAAGCTGTCACATTTATATCAAATGTGACAAAAAAAATGTCACAAAATCATAAGCAAAAAAATTATTACACTACTAATATACATTTTATATACTTAATGTATATTTTTTTATTACTTATATTTTTTTTTGACAAACCACATCATATAAGGACAATTTTTTTTACCATATTGTATAGTTGTGTATATATAATTTGATAATTTAATAACATAAAATAAAAAATGATAAAAAACACAAAAAATCAAAAAAAATCTATTTTATCTAAAAAACAATTTTTTTGCAAAAATACCAAAAAAATCAAAACATTTATATATTAGTTACATTTGTTAGATTATACAAAAACAATTTTTTGGTAAAAAAATGGAAACAGAAAAAAAGATATTTATTCTAAAAATGTCAGAAACACAACACACCAAACTAAAATTGATTTCTACAATAGTTAAAAAAGATATGCAGGATTTAATTTTAGAAGGTATAGATAACATATTAGAAACATATAAAGAAGAATATAATAAAACAATAGAAACTTTAAAATAAGAGGTGTTGGATTTTGGAACAAACAGACACAACACTCGTAACGGATTTGACACAAATAATAAATCACGAAGAAGTAATATCTTTAATAAAAAAAGAGTTCTTTAGAATAGATACAAATTCTGCAATAACTCTTGCTGAACTCATTATAAACAACGAAACAAAAATAAATGTCAAACAATTTAAACAAAAACACAAATCTTTTGTAAGAAAAAACCTTGGGAAATTTGAAAAACCAGAAGATGAAGAAAATGGCGATTATTATTTAAAAGAAGAGATTGTTGAATTTATAAAGAAAAAACTAATCATAATTGTTGAAAAAATCGGGTCCTCTATAAAAGATGTAGAAGACGATAGTGATAGGTGGTCTCTGAGTCAGGTTGATGGAATAGAAGCGTTTGAAACAACAAAATATACAACCTTTCAAGATATAAGAGAAAAAATTAACAGAGAAGGAAAAAATATAGAATTTAGGTATTCTTTTAAAAAATCAGATTTAAAAACTTCTTTTTATGAAAATAAATCAACTTTACAAATGATAGATGTTCATATAAACAATAATGGTGAACATTTTGATTATCCTATAAAATATGTTTATGTTTGTCCTATGTGTGAAACAATTAGCAGTATGATGGAATATAAAGTTGCTTCAACAAACAATAAACACAAATGTCGTCAAATGGTTACAAAAGATGATAAATTGAAAACGTGCAACACACCTTTAAATCCTGACACAAACAGAACAATAACCAAAGATGCATATATTTATGATATAACATTTAAAGATAAAGAAGGAAAGGAACAAAAGGCAGACGCAATGTCTTTTCAATATTTGCCCAAAGGTCATTTAAAAGTTGTTCTGCAAAAAATACCACAAGCATATGGTAGACTGTTTGTTCACATAGTAGATTTCCAACCGATAGATAAAGAATCTATGAAACTACCAGAAAAAACAGCGAAAGAACATTATGTATTCACATTAATAAAACACATAGATAAATATATTAAAGAAAAAACCGGTTATGTTCATTATGGTTATTTACCAGCAAAAATAAGTATGTTAGCACAAATGGGTTCAAGACACATTCCAGGATTTAAATACAATTTTCACATATCTTTGTCCGGAGATATGTCTAGTGGTAAATCACAGTTTGCTCGTTATTGGGGGATAACACTTTATGCAGAAGATGTGTTTCTTAGCAATGCAACAAGTGTAAGCATTCCAAAATTAAGAGGAACGATGGAAAGCTTTCACTTATTTGGAAAAGAACACAGATATCAATACAGAGGTTTATTAGGAGAAAAGAAATTAATAGTAATAGATGAAATAAAAGAGAACCCAGAACTAAAAAACAGTTTGAAACAATATTCACTTGAACCGGTTTATGATTATTCTAAACAAGGCAGTAATAATCAAACTTACAAAAGAACTGCACAATTAGTAGTTACACAAAACATAGATACAAAACATTTAGATAAATATGCTAAAGACATAAAAACATTGTATCAATCAGACACATTAAAATTAACTAACGATGATGGAATAGAACCAAAACCTGCTTGGGACCAACATACAGATTTAACATTACCATTATATACTTATAAAAACAGATACTTAAAATATTGTATAAAAAAAATAAGAGAAGAATATGAAAGAAACACAAACAATTGGATTGATGGTTCGGAAATTGCTTTAAAACAAAGATTTTATTTTTATTATTATTTAGGTTCAAGTAAAACAAATAAAAAATTAACTCATACAATTAAACAAAACAACATAACACCTATAATATCTAACAATTTAGAACTAGTAAGAATAATGTGTGCAAAAGAATTGGTAGAATATTTAGAAAATACTCATGGTTATACTTATGGTGAAAACGATTTAGAATATTTTGATAAAATAGATGAGTTATTATCAAAATATGATAAAAGAGGAGATGCCAGAACAAAAGAAATGAGTTATACTTTAATAAAAATTTTGAGAATAATAGATAAAAGAAAATATTGCAACGAAGAAGATTTGAGAATATTACAATATATTTTAGAAAATGTTGATAACAAAGTAGAAGTAATAGATACAGACGAATTTAAAATAAACAACACTTATATAAAAAAAGACGATGTTGAGGAAACAAATATAGAAGAAGAAAATAAAGATTCTTGGGGTTATGATGATACTTTCAAATAAGGAGGCATAAAATGAAACTAGAAGAAATAATGAATAATATAAATAATTTGGATAAACTGAAAAAAGAAGAATTAATAGAATATGTTTATACTTTGGCAATGAATTTGAAACGAATACAAAACAAAACAATATCTTTAAACGGCGAAATAAGATTTTTAAAAAGACATATGACAAAAATAAGAGATATGATTGATAGAACACTTAAAACAAATATAGAAACAGAAAATGTTGGTTGGTATAACAATGGTGATTAAATTAGAAGAAAAATACGGTTTTTCTAAACCCAATCAAAACAAATTGTTGGATTTTGAAGATATGTTAAATTATTGTAAAAAATATAAAAAAGAAATTAATAGAACACTTATGTTTCAAAACAATTTTTCACATGCAGAAATAAATTGGTTTGCAGTGAATTATAAAGAAAAAATATTGGAGGTAAATAAAATGAACAAACCAAAAACAGGTGTTGGTGGGGTCATACTCGCAATGGAAATAGGAAACACTTTATTAAATGAAGTTAAAAAAAAATTAAACATAGAAAGTTTTGATTATAACGGTGTTTATAAAACACACATAGACAAATATATCAAAAATATTAGGAAATCATTAGAAGAAGATAGAAAGGGATTAACACCAGAAGAATACGCTGAAATAAAAAAAGACTTGGAAAAAGAATTGGTTGATGAAAGACACTATATTGAATGTTTTTGTGGTTTTTTATAAAAAGAATTAAGTAAAAAAGATTTAGAAGAAAGCGTAACAATAAAAAAAGTTGATAACGAATACATTATTATTCAAAACAAAAAAACCAAAAAATTCAACAAATCTTACAAAGACATACATTATATTAAAGAAAAAGATGTTAAAGATTTGTGGAAAATATTAGTTATGTTAACTGATAAGAAAAAAAATAAAACAAATTATACAAGAATAATATCTTCCATTATAATAAAAAATAATATAAAAATGAGAATAGAAAGTTTTAATGGAGGAAAAAATAGGACAAAGTATTATTTTCCATTATACTATTATCCTTTAAAAATATTACAACACAAAGAATATATAATTCACAATAAGAGAGGACAAGTTATTAGAACTAAATTTGATAAAGGTGTTAAATTATGAGTTTTGGAAAACTGCAAATGTTTGATGAAGACACTGTAATATATTGTGATAGATGTAAAGCAAACTTTACAGTAAGGGTCAAACCTTTTCTGTGTCCAAAATGTAACAATAAGTGGTAAAAAATGTGTGAGTGGTATGAATTTGAAGGATTGGACAGAATAAAGAATGTTTACAAAAAACATTCTTTGCAAGACTTTTTTAATTGGTGGAATGACGAAAAAAATCAAGTAATGGAGATAAGGTTTCAGGAATGGAAGTATGCCGACGAATGTTCTAAATTGTTTTTTGTGCAAAAACACAAACAAAGTGTTTTTATAGATAACCACGAAAAATTAATAAAAATTGTTAAATATTTTAGTAAACACACAACAATGTGGTTTGGTGTTAATCCAAAAAAGAAAACACTAAACAAATATGGTAAAAACAAATATAACGATTTGGACATCGGTATAAGCAAAATAAAACATATTTTTATAGATATTGATAGAAAACAAAAAAATGGTCCTGCAACAAAACAAGATTTGATGCAAGCAGATTTTTTAGCTAATAAAATATTAGAACAACTATCTTTGCAAAAGTTTGATAAAAATTATATGAAAATATGTTCTGGCAACGGTTTACAACTAATAATAAAATTAGATATTCCAATAGTTTTACCAAACGCAGAATTTGATGAAACTATAGAAAAATATATTGAAACATTGTTGTTTAAAGAAATAAAAAAAACAATAAAAGAGGGCATAGGAAAAGTATTAATTAATTATTCTGCAAAAATAGGCAAACAATATTTAGAAGATTGTGGAGAAGAGTTTAATGCAGAAGTTGATACAACATGTTTTAATATAGGGCGGGTTGGTGCTTTACCTTATAGTTTTAATTTTAAACACAATACAATGATTCCTAGAGGAATAGTAGAAATAAAAAATACAGGCAACAACGAAGGTTTAACTGATTACCTTAAACAACTTTTTGAAGAAAAAAAACAAAGAACCAAAACAATTAAACACAACAACGAATCATTAATATGTTTATCAGAAGAATATAGATTAAAAGAAAATCAATTAAAAAAAAACACTTTAATACAATTAATGTTAGAACACGAGTTCCCAAATGGTGGAATAAACAATACGTTGTGGTATAGTTTAAAAATATTATTACACCAATCGGGAATAACTCACAATAACCACGAGTATATTAAATTACACGAACGATTAAAAAAAATTCATAATAGAACTTTCACCGATAATGGTTTAGAAGAAGAATATAAAAACAATTATAATGGTTCAATAAAAATTGATGATATAAACTTTGTTCCAACAACAGTTAATAAATATTTAAGATTAAATAAAATAAAAAAACTTGGCAGTGACGAATTGTTTTATCACAAACCGATATTTCCTGTTAGTATAAAAGGTAAAACAAAACTACAACACATAATTGATATTACTAAATTTTCATCACAACAACAGACAACACAAAAATATGATTTGTGTGCGTCAGACCCATTAGATGATTTAAAACAACTATCAACACTTTTGTTTAACATAAGAAAAGGTTCAAAAATATCAGAAAATTTAATAGGAACGTCTTCCGGAAACATTTTAATAAATATGCAATTACAAGAAATTTTTAGTGATTTTATGCAAAGTTTTTTAGAAAAATGGAAACAAGAAGTGTTTGATTATATGTTAAAATATTATATGGAAGATTATCTTAATTATCAAAAATGGTGAGTTTGTTTGAGATTAAAAAAACATTTAAATCTATTTGTAAAAATTTTAATAAAAATATTAGAACAATCACTTGATAAAAGATATTCTATACAAGAATTAAATGAAAAGTTTAACGGTGTTTTAAAAGATAAAAGGTTATCAATTAACACCAAACAATTGAGTAGTGTTATAAAACAACAAGACCAATTCAAGTATGAAAAAGATAAAACTTTTTACGAATTTACAAAAAACGAAACTTATATAAAGGAAAACTTTTAATAATAATATTATGATAATAACAGTTTACATAATGTTGCAAGTTTTAGCCATTCTTGTGTTATTTTTGGCGTTTGTAGTAAAAATGCCATTAGTTTCTTTAATGGCAATGATACCTTCCGCTATTTTGATGACTGGTGCAAGAACACTAGAAATAGGTAGCCAATATGTTTTTAATCCTACAATAATGGCATATGTTCGAGAACCTATAGTTGTTTCTACAAGTTATTTGGCGACACTTAACATAATAATTTTTGGTTTAGGACTATTGTTGTTTGTATATGATTTATTTACAGTAATACAAGAGGAGTTAAAAGGCAAAGGAAATATTAGGGCGAGCAATTTGTTTAGAAAAAATGACTAAAAAAATATTTTTACTTTTATTGTTAAGTGTAGTTTTTATTAGTGGTTGCTATCAAGAAGGTGCAGTTCCACCAATTCATCAAACTTTTTATGATGTTGATTTAGGTAATATCACAGTAAAAAATTTAAAAACAGATTCGTTTGAATTAATGATTCCTGTAGAGGTAGATTTAAGATTTCCTGTAACTTTAATAAAACAAGGTCAAACCAACCCCCCTGAACAAACAGATTTTACTTTAGATTTTTCTCATAGTAGAGTAGAAAATGCTTATGTTGTTGCACAAATGTCTCATATTAGAGCAGAAAACACTAACATTACAGCACATTTTCATTGGCAAACCGCAAACAATAATGCAGGCGATGTTGTATGGGGCATTAAATATTCTTGTGCTAGTATAGATTCAAGTTTTCCTGATTTTCAAACTAAAACGGTTGTTTCTTCTAGTGTTGAAAATTCAACTATTCATATAATGAGTGATGAAATTTTGATAGAAGCAGAAGATTTAGGTGTTAGTGGAATTTGTAAAATAGAATTATTCAGAGATACAAACGATATTAGAGATACTTATGTTGGTGATGCAAAATTAATAGGGTTTGACATTCATTATTTAGTAAATAAATTGGGTGAAACCCTTAGTTAAAAAAAATATATATATAAAGGAATAGTTATAAATACACTTTATGTTACAAAATATGTTTAAAAAAATCAACAAAGGAGAATTTTCTAAAACTTTCAATAATATAAATAATAATATGTTTAACAACTTTTCTAAACAAAACAATCCTAAAATAGATATGTTTAGCAAAAACCTTTTTACACCTAATCGTTCATATGAAGGTGCAGACGATTTAACAGCCGCACAAAAGTTTGGTGGGCAAAACTTACAAGGATTACAAAAAATTGGTTCTGGTAGAGATAGAGACGTTTATGCACTAGATAAAGATAAGGTTTTAAAAGTTGCAAAAAATCCAGGTGGTTTAACACAAAACACCGGAGAAAGAGACCTCGTATACCTAGGAATGGGCGAACAATTAGAACATGGAAAAGATTATGTAGTAATGAAAAGACAACAACCACTAAGCAAAGAAGGTAAACAAAAACTTGCTAAGGTTAGAAAAATAGCTTCTGAACATTCAACAATCTCGCCTAGTTATAGAACAGATGTCGCATCAGATTTATCAAGAGATGATAGTGTTTTGGACCAAGTTGGTATCGGTAAAGACATATTAGACTTTCAACCAAACCCACAAGAAGCATTTGCTAATCGTCAATGGGGCGAAGATGAAGAAGGAAACTTAGTATTATTAGATGGTGGAGCATTACAAGACAATAAATCACTTTCACGTTACAGAGTAAAAGATTATAAACCCGAAGATTGGCAATATCAAGACTGGCAAGAAGTCCAAAGACAAAGACAAGAGTTTAGAGACAAAGGAACCTACGATAAAGAAAAAAAGTTTAATAGAAAATATTATGTTGACCCCGCATATCCTTATAGAGAAACATTTAATGAATTAACAGAAGAACAAAGACAAGAAGAACGTAGTGAATTTTTACGAAAACAATATGAACAACAACCATTACAAGACGACGAAAGTAAGAATGATAAAATATTATTCCCTCAAACATTAAAAGAAAAAAATATACATTTTAAAGATGAAGTAATAAGTCCTAGACATAAAAGAATATTATTAAAACAATTAAGAAAAAACCCAGAAATGTTGAGTAAAAAAGAAACAGAAAGACCACTAATAATACAAACCGCCAGCAAAGAGTATATAAAAGGTTATGCTCAAGTTGAAGTTCCGAGTGGAAATGATTTTGAAAGCCCATATGTAATGTCTATAGCATATCCTACAATAGGAAAAAAATATGACCCTGATTTTGATAAATATTTAGAAGAAAATCCAGAATTAGATAGAGAAACAGAAACACAAAAATATCTTAAATCACAACATAATTTAACACGAACTCTTGGTCACGAGTTTCAACACGTGTCACAAATAGAAAGAAAACAACCAAATATATTTAGAGATACATATTATCAATTTCAAGATGAATATGAAGAAGACGCCAACAAATATGGTAAAGAATTATCAGAGAAACCAAAACCGACCCCAAGACCAGATGTTTTACAAACATTAGAAGAACCGATAGAAGATGAAGAAAGTAAGAATTTTAATAAATATGACGAAGCTATAAAACGAACAAAATTGTGGGAAGTAGAAAATATAAAAGAATGTATGAAAGGAGAAGGCGGATATGTGTGTTTTGATTATCATGATATAGAACAACCAAATGAAGAATATTTAGATGAAAATAAACCCACAACAAAAAAAGAAAACAAGATATTAAACATATTAGATAAAGGGTTTCATATGAGTTTTGGCGAAGAAGAAAAAAACAAAAAACCAAAATTATATTTATATGATGCAGATGATAAAGAAGCAGAATTATTAAAAAAAGAACTTGGTGTTGAAAATGTTGTTCGTGGTCGGATGTCGTTAGACAATGAACCATTACAAGACGAAGAAAGTAAGAATTTAATACAATCGTTATGGCACGCAGGAGATAAACCACCTTCAGAAACATTGAATGAACAAGGAAGAGTCTTTGGTTTTTCTAGTAAAGAATACGCTGATGGTTGGAGAGAAAAAAAAGGTAAACAAAACATATACCAATTTACAACAGACGAATACATCTTAGACGATAAAACATATATAAGAGACACGCCGACAGGAAAAAAATATAATGATAATGAGTATATAGTGAAAAATGTGTTAAACGAGTCAATATTTGTAGACGACGAAAGTAAGGGTCAATCACTCCTCCCTGAAGGGCAGAGTCTTCTCGAACAAGGTGATAAACGAAAACGAATAATAAAATGAATACAAAAAATATTTTAAATAATTTTTTAGGTAATGTAAAAAAAGAACAAAATAGTTACAAACCTAAAAAATTTAAACCTTTAAGAGAAATGACAATAGCAGATAAACCTGTGCAAATATTCAATAATCATCCAATACCAAAAAAATCAGTAATAGAAAAAGTTTACGATAAAATACCTGATGATACAAACATTCCTTTACAATTTATGACTAGGGAACAATACGTAAAAAAATATGTAAAAAATCAAGAACTTGCAAACGGACAAGGTTTTGATAAACAAATAAAACAAGAATTTTTTGATTACAAAAAAGACAAGTATGCAAATATTGTTGGTAGATACACAACTAAAAATAATTCTTTTTATGAACCAGCAGTTATAATATTCAACGACCCAGAAAATCAATCAAACATTAAAGGAAAAAAATTTAAAGAACTCGCTTGGCACGAATATGGTCATGAGTTAGTAGAACAAAAACAAATAGAAATGTGTGAATTAACAGAAGAAGAGTTTGCAGATTATTTAGCAGAAGAAATGGTTCACAATAATCAAGATTGCCCAAAAAAAGTTTTAAAAACATTTCTCAAAAATAGAAACATTTAAATACATAAACATATATATATACTTATTATGGTATATATAGGATTTAATGTTGAAGAAAAAAAAGTAGAACAATTAAAAATTATTTCTTTTATTACAAAAAAAACTAGAACAGATTTAATAATAGAAGGATTAAATCTCGTAATAGATAAACACAAAGATAGTTTTGAAACTTTTTCACAACAAGTAAAACAATTAAAAAAATGAGTAATGCACAATTAGGTTATGGAAAGCGTAGATTAGTAGCAGAAATAATAAAAAAAACTTGGGATGTAGAAGACCCTTACCAAATAAAACTTGGTTTAAACGACATTTATTATATTGTGCAAGAAATGAATGCTGAAGAAGGAAAAGCATATTTAGAAAACAGACCATTAAGTGCCAGAGGATTTAATGTTTTTAGATATTTTGCTCAACACTTACTTTATAGAAACTTGGCTAATTACGATAGTATGGTGTTGTTGACATCAGACAAAGGTTGTTTAACAGATGATGCAAAAATTATGCTTCCTAGAGATTTATTAAAATATCCAGATGGCGTTCCTATAAAAGACTTAATTGACAAAGGAGAAATTTATGTATATTCTTTTAATATTAATACTAAAAAATTAGAATTAAAAAAATCAGACGGTGTTGAATTTGTAAAAAATGACGATGTTTATGAAGTAGAATTAACTACAGGACAAAAAATAAACGCAACCTCTGAACACCCATTTTTATTAATGGATGGTTCATATAAACAATTAAAAGATTTGGTGTGGTTGGGTGGTCGGAAAGACACAGACAGATTACGAATGATATTTCCAAAAGTATCAAAATATGGTGGCATAATAAAAAACATAAAACATTTGGGTAAGAAAAATGTTTATGATATCGTTAATGTTAGAGATAATCACAATTTTATAGCTAACGGGTTCGTCGTCTCTAATTCAGGGAAAAGCTCCGCGGCAATACTTCTTGCTAGAGCTTGGTGTAATATAATAGGAATAAAATTTAATCCTAGTAGACACATAGCTTATAGTAATAGAGATGTTATGAACAAAATAGAAATATTAAACAAATGGGAACCATTAATTGCCGACGAGTCAGTGAGGTTCTGTTGTGTTGAAGGCAATACTTTAATACAAACAAAAGAAGGAGAATTTAGAATTAAAGACCTTGTTGATAAAACAAATTTTGAAGTATTGTCATATGACGAAAAAACAAAACAGTTTGAATATAAAAAAGCCGAAAAATGTATTAAAACAAAAACAGATTATGTATATGAATTAGAAACTTTTTGCGGTAAAAAAATAAGATGTACAAAAGAACACAAATTTTTAACAAATGATGGTTGGAAAAAATTAAAAGAACTAATAGATAATGACATATTAATTAATGATTTAAAAATAAAATCAATTACAAAACTAACAAAAACACAAACATATGATATAATTAATGTTAAAGACAATAATAATTATATTGCAAACGGTTTTATTGTGCATAATAGTACAATGGATTGGGCTAAGAAAGAATCTAAAGAGTTGAGAAAAAAACTTGCAGAAGTAAGAACAAAACATTTGTTGTTTATTTTATGTTTTCCATTAAAAGTTACAAAAGTAGAAAAAACTTATTTAGATAGTTTTGTTAATTATTGGATAGCTTTGTTTGGTAGAGGAGTTGGTTCAATATTTGTTAAAGACCAAAATCCTGCCAACGACCCTTGGCGTATAAAAGAATTTAAAGATATTGGTTCATACACAGAGTTTACTTCTATTACAGACATTGAAAAAAAATTAAAAAAACACCCAAACTTTTGGCAAATAATAAAATTTCCTAAACCACCAGATTGGCTTTATCAAAAGTATTTAGAAATAAGAGAGAAAAACGTTTACAATGAAGATAGTGTTAGAGAAAGTGTGACAGTAGAAGATGTTCATAGAGCATTAATGGTTTTGGCTTTACAAGACATTATGATGAATGACGTAACTTTTAGTATGAACAGAATTGCCTTACATATAAAAAACACTTATGATATTCCAATAACAAAAAAACACATTCAAGCAATACTTTATGATTCCAAACAATTAATTACTAAGATAAGAGAGGAAGAAATTGATGCTAAGTAGAGAACAAGTTATTAAGAAAATAATTAGTGAAGACGATAACATATTTGCAGAAATAAAAAAACAACCACAAACTTATAACACAATACTAAAAGAGTTTAAAGATAACGGAACATTTCAACAAATACTTCGTAGAAGAATTGCTCGAATGTTGAAAGAACAAAGAATTTGGCGTTTGAGAATACCTTGGACGAGATTTGGTAAAGCATTATTTGTTACACCCAATCATACATACAAAATATTAATATCACCTCAAACAACAAAAGTGTTTGTTTATTATATGTTTGGTTTTGAACAAACAGATGATGAATTAATATTAAAAAATTATTGGGAATTAACTGGCGATAATTGGAACAAATGGCAACAACACACAGAGGATTTAAGAATAAAAAAACACGTTTTAAGAGCAGGTAAATACATAATATGGGAATAATCGAAGAAGAAACATTGTATATGGCTAGAAAGATTGCATTATTTAATAGTGAAGTAATTTTTTTTGTAAAAAACAGTTTAACTTATTTAACAGAAAAAAAATTAAGAGATTTGTTGAACGAAAAAGAAAAAATAGAAGTTTTAATAAAAAACTCTTACAACGCAGACACTAACTTAATAGTGGCAAACGTAGAAAATAATGATAATCACGATTTAACAAAAATAGATGTCGAATTAATACAAGAAGTTTTAAAAGAGGGAGTGAGAGAGCCGTCAATTACCCCTCCCTAAAGGAAGGGGCTTGGGAAGTGATTTCTAAGAGCAATTAGTTGATTAGAGAGTTGAAAAAAATGGAAACAAAACAACAGCAGTTATTTAAGAGAAATACATACACACCCAAAGATGCTTCACAAGTCTTTGGCTCTGTGGTCTTGTCTTTAAACAGAGAGGAAACTCTCAGTGAGCAAGACTTAAAAACCTTAGATAACAGTCTCGATGTGAACATACAGTCTGGCAAGACTGAACAAAACTTGAGAGTATTTGTTTTAAACATGCAAAAAAAACCAATGATGCCTTGCAAACCTGCTAAAGCAAGACATTTATTACAACAAAAAAAGGCAGAAGTTGTTAGCTGTAAACCTTTTACAATACAACTTACAATACCAACAGGAGAAACCAAACAAGAAATAACGCTTGGGATAGATAGCGGATATAAGAATATAGGTTTTAGTGCAACAACACAAAAAAGAGAATTAGTTAGTGGTGAGTTAGAACTTAGAACAGATGTGAGTAAAAAAATTAGTGAGAGAGCAATGTATAGACGAGGAAGAAGAAATAAGTTATGGTATAGGAAGCCCAAATTTCTTAATAGAGTAAAAACTAAATGTAAAAATTGGTTAGCACCAAGTGTTCAACATAAAATTGATACACACATTCGGCTTGTTGAAAAAATTAAGATTTTACTACCGATATCAAAAGTAATTGTTGAAGTTGCTCAGTTTGATGCACAAAAATTACAAAATGTAGACATTCAAGGTGTTGAATATCAACAAGGTCAAACACAAGGTCATGATAATCTTCGAGCATTTATACTTCAAAGAGATGGTTATACTTGTCAGATTTGTAATAAGAAAGATGGAATGTTCAATATTCACCACATAATTCAAAGAAGAGATGGTGGTAGCGATAGACCAGATAACTTAGTCACTGTTCATAAGAGTTGCCACGATGATTTTCATAGTGGAAAAATTAAACACACATTCAAGAAACCTAAGAGTTTCAAGGAAACCGCTATGATGAACAATATTAAAAAGTTTGTGGTGGATAAATTAGGTTGTAATTGTACTTATGGATATATCACTAAAAGAAAGCGTATTGAAAACAATTTAGAAAAAACGCATTACAATGATGCGTTTGTTATTAGTGGTATAAGTAATCAAAAGAGAACTAAACCTTTTTTTAGTAAACAAATTGGTAGAAACAACCGTTGTTTACAACTTAATCGTAAAGGTTTCAAACCAAGTATTAGAAAACAAAGATATAGTTTTCAACCAAACGACATAGTAGAATTTGAAGGCAATAAGTATTTGACTAAAGGTAGTCATAACAAAGGAACAAGAATAATAATTGTTCGAGATAACAAAAATAAGAGTGTTAGTATTAAAAAAGTGAGGATAATATGCTTTGGAAAAGGAATTGTTTTTAGCACTCGGCAATTCCTCACCACCCTAAAGGATGGTGTCTCCTTGCCTCAAACAATAAGATGAATATTTGGGATAGTTTAGTATTAATTTATGTAATGTATATAATAAGACACTATTTAATAGTTGTAATAAACAAAGATAAAAGAGCAGAACACAAACGTTTACGAATAAGATTAAATGAATTAAGAAACATCCCAGTAAAAACACAAGCAGAACAACGAGAGTTTTTGGATTTAAAATATCCTAAAAAACCACCCACAAAAATAACACTTACCAAAGTAATAAAATTTATTATAAAAATAGGTTTAATGATTGTAATATTTATTTTAATTAGAAAGTTTTGGGTAAATTATATACCTTACAACTTTGTTTGGTGGACAGCAATAATAACGGTAATAATATTACCATTATTAATTAATACAATATTACAAAAATATGGTTTGGAACAAGACGATATAAGAATATGGTTTGGAGGTAGAAAAAAATGACATTATTAGTGCATATTGGCAGAAGAGTGCCAAGAAGCTGGTATAGAAGAACCGCACAAAAAGTTCAAGGATTATTAACATTCCAAGAACACATTTGGCAAATGGTAACACAAGGAATGCAATTAGCAAAGAAAAAAGCTAATGGTGATGGTAGAATGTCTTTTAAAATGGAAAGAGAAACAGAAGTAGAAGATATGAATTATCAAATAGAATGGATTAAAATGATTATTCAAGGAACACCAGACATGGAAGAAGAAGAATTACAAGACACTCTAAAAATGTATGATAAATTAAAAAACAGCTTTAAACAAGATTTCACAGTTGATGAAAATTTATCTAAATGTTTTAAAACAAAATTATTGCCACAAGACAAAATAAATGAAGCTTATAAAGAAGGTTTTGGTTCAATGAGTGAAAACAACATTGCTAACAAATTGTTAGAAATGGGTATATTAACACACGTAGAAAAAATAGATGATTACGAAACAAGAACAGAACAATTTTTTTAGGAGGAAAAAATGAATAAAATAATAATAGGAATAATTTTATTACTAGGGGTTTCTTTAGTATTTGCCCAACAAACATTTTACACAAATGATGGAAGTCCTTATTGTGTCGAAGAACCAAATTTTTTGGAATATGCACAACAAAACAAATGTTTGCAAACATTTTACACAATTGATGGAAGTCCTTATTGTGTGGAAGAACCAACATTTTTGCAGAAAATGGATAACGACAAATATTTGAGGTGTCAAAATGAATAAAATAATAATTGGTTTGATGTTGTTATTAACTGTATTGTTAATAGGTTGTAGCAATTTGGTAGAAGAACAAAAAGAAACACAACAAGAAAACATTAATACTTTAACTGTGTTTATAGAAAATAGTTCTTTTGAGCCAGGAATAGGTCTTTATTTGAAGTTTGGGGAACCTGAAGGAAATGTATACATCAAACATAAGGATGGAAATTTGGTTAAAAGTGGTTACACAATTACCCAAATACAATAGCCAAAAAAAATATATATATAAATGATAAAGAATTAAACCATTATGAAATATAATATTTATAAGAGGTTTAATCAAAATGGCTAAAAGAACACAAAAAATAGGAATGTTTGATGAAAGACAAAAAACATCTCCACAACAAGCATTACAAAGAAAATTTGTTGATGAAGATATTCAAGGGGCTCAAGCATTAAGACCAACTCAAAGAAAAGGAGTTACACAAACACCACAACCAGTTTTTAATGAAATCGGCAATCAATCAGAAGATTTTGATTACATGATAAGAACTTCTCAACAAATACCTATCAGAAGTATGATAGATAGTTCTTCTAAAACAGGAGTGTTATCACAAAGAGACGTTAGAGGTGCAATAGGAAATTTCTTAGATAAATTAGGTCAAGCGACAAGTGTTAGCCAAGTGAAAGTAAAAGATGATGAAAAAGCAGGGATAAAAGGTTTAGAAATATCTAAAGAATATCAAAAAGCAGATTATAAATTCAACCCAGCAATGCTTGCATTCACAACAAAAGGATGGGATACAGAAATACCAGAACATTACATAAAAGTTTCTGATACTCAATATAGGGCACCAACAGAGCAATTTAGACGTAGCCACGACAGAAGAGTTGATTATACAAAATCAAGAGGAGATAGAGTTACAAGAGACAGCTCTCAAATGTCAAGTTTTTCACCATCAGAAATATTTCTAACAGACACAGGAAAATTATCCAAAGTAATAAAACGAGATGTTTACACACCATATTTGAGAGAAGTTGATTCAAGAGATAGAAGTTATACCACCAGAGAACGAAAAAGTGTTTATGACACAAAAATACAAGAATTTTTTGGTTCAACAGGATTATTAAAACAAGAAAGAGATTGGGACACTTATATAACAAGAGCAACAGATTCTTTTAGTTATGGTAATGATGATTGGAGTTCTTATAGACGAATATCAAGAGACATTTATTTAAAACAAGATGCAAAATATGCTCCAACAGGCAGAATACAAAGTGTAGACCAATATGCACCAATGTTAAGTTATAGAAATTATAAGTTTCAAAGAGGTGTTGGTTCAACAGAACATATAAGAGAAACACCTTACTTACAAAAAGCAACAAGATTTGATGAAATGGGACAATTAGAAGGACAAAAAAGATGGTCGCCTATAAAAACAGGAAGTAGACAATTTAGGGGAATGACAGTAGAACAACCAGAAACTTTTATGTCACCACAAGAAAGAAGAGAAATAGAACGAAGAAGAGAACTAATGGATGATAAAAGAGAAGAAATAATGTTTGAAGAACCAAGAGAAGTATATACTAGAATGTCACAAGATAGATTTACAGACGTAGAAGCAGGAGAAACTATTTTTGTTTCAGGACAAAAAGTGGCAGAATTTGATTACATTAAAGGAAAAATAGATTACTTTGATGTATTAACAGGAGATAAATTAGATACAATTTTTTGGTGAATGAAAAATGGCAATACCCGGAACAGTTTATAGAGGACAAACCACCCAATATCAAACAAGATATACATCAGACGGTAGTCCGTATTCTGTAACAACCGACGAACCACCAGTTTTTAGAGGACAACAAACACAACAACAAACACGTCGAACTGACGATGGAAGCCCTTACACTTTAATAAATCCACCAAATTTCCTTGAATCACAACAATATAGAGACGCAGTTCAAAGAGCACAACAAGTACAACAACAAAAACAATCATTTCTTGAATCACAGCAATATAGGGATGCAGTTCAAAGAGCACAACAACAAAAACAAGATTTTAGAGATAGTGAAGCATTTAGAAAATCTTTACAAATAGTGGAAGAACAACAACAAACAACACTAAGACCTGATTTTTCTGAACAATCATTTTTTATATCACAACAACCACAACAAACACAACAACGAAGTGCAGAAAGAATTAGATTGTATTCTGAACCATTACGAGACCAATATATTCAAAAACACGAAACATTGCAAAAGAAATTACAACCAATAGACGAACAACAACAAAAAATATTTGAAAGATATACAGAAAAAGATGTTGATGAACAAGGCAGAATAATTCTCTCACAAGAAGATTATAAAGCTTATCAAGAATTAGAACAAACACGTCAAAGAACATATGATGAATTGGGTTACGATTATAATATATTACAACAAGAAACAAGAGATTTATCAGAAAAACTGTTTAGAACAATTCAACCAATATATGACGAACAAGGAAAAATAACATCTTACAAAGATAAAGTTACAGATATGGTAAATGTTGCACCATCAGGACAAATATATGATTTTCTATCGTTACAACAAGCAGACATACAAAGACAAGATGAAATAAAATATAAAGAATTAGGTTATGATTTTGAAACAATTGTTCCATTATTTGACGAAAGAGGAATGTTAACAGGTTATAAAGATAAAATAAAAGGTGAAACTCAAAGAAGTCCTTCAGGAGAATCGTATGATTTAGTTGCATTACAAGAATTTGACCAAAGTAGAATAAGAGGAGAAGGATTAGGATATGATAGAACAAGATTTGTTTCGCCATTAACTAAATATCCTACTGAATTTATAGATTCTGGGGTTGATATTTTTGGAAAAATGTCTACAAGAGGAGTCGCAGAAGTAGCTGGAACAGTTCAACCATTATTTGCAACACAAGAACCAAAAACAGCTGAAGAAATAAGAGATAGTCGTAAAGGTTCCATATTAAATTGGGATATGTTCAATGTACCAAAAATGTTAGATAGAATGAATCCTAGACAAGCTGCTGAAAGAACAATTGATGACCCAACATGGTTAGGTTTGGTTCAACTAAGACCATCGTCAGAACAAGTTGCAGAAATGCAACAAGGAATGAAAAGATTATCGGAAATGGATAGAGACCAAAGAGTTAGTTACTATTACCATCAACACGAAAAACCACTTACAACTACAATTAATGTAGGCACATATTTTACACCAGTAGTAGGAGATGTTAGAAGAAGATTGTTGTTAGCAAATGTAGCACAAACAGGTTTGGCAGCAGTATTTGACCCAAGAGCAAGACAAATGGTAAAAGAAAATCCTATTCAATTTGGTGCAGATGTTGTGATTGCAGGTTTAATTGCAACAAGTTATATACCAGAAGTAAAACATTTGGCAAAATTTGGAACAAAATCTTCAAAAGTAAAAACTTTAGATAAAGAAATTGTAAGTATGCAGAACCCAAAAACACATACAAAAATGGTCGAATATAAAGATACTGCTACACTTAAAGATACTCTTGTTACAAAAAAAGAACTTGCAACATCACAAAAAATGATGATAGAAGAAAGTGGTGGTCAAGTTTCGTATGTTGTAAAAGATGCAAGTATAGGGGACAAAGTTGTTGGTAAAAGTGTTCAAGAACAAATTATTAGAACTAGTGGAGATGTAAGAGTTGGTTTAGGAGAAACTGCCAAAACTACATTTATTGATACATTAAACACAAAAACAGGTAAACTAATAAGAGAAATATCATTAAAATCAGACCCATCAGTAAAAAAAGTTATAGAAATGATTCCGGGCAAAACCGTTGATGGTGTTCGAGATTATACTATTAATGCCAAAACAATGATAAATAATAAATTAAAAGACACATTTACAACTACTACAAAAGTAGATGTAGGAGGGGTTGAGACTTCAATAGGTCAGCCAATTAAATCATATGAATTAAATTATTTTAAAGATGAACAAACAAAATCAATTTCAGAACAACTTCAGACGCAATTATTATTTGAACGGTTAGACAACGTTCAAACAAATATAGGAAAAATGACAAAAACTATGCAAGAAACAAAGATAACACAACCACAAACAGATTTTATATTTAAAACAACAGACGGAAAGTTGGATTGGGATATAATAAGATATCCTACCAAATTAGGTTTTGGGAAATCAACACCATCATTAGATGAATTTCATTATAGTATTTTATATTATATGCCAACAAAAATAACAACCGTTCCTAGAACAGCGACAACAATTACACAAGAAGTAAGAACACCGTTTGAAATTTGGGTTGGACCAAAAACAACACAAGGACCAATATATGCAAATATACCATTTGAAACAAAACAGAGTGGGGTAGATTTTGTTATTAGAACACAACCTCAATTGGTTGATACTTCGCCAATAAGTAAAATTATACCAGAAACAATTATTAAAACACCAACATCACAAATATTACCACCCGATATTTCACAATCATTAAAAAGTGCAACTATGTCAACTAAAGCATTTATGCAAGTGCCAACACAACCAATAAATTTTTTAGATACATTTGCTATAATGGGTTCACCTTTTATTGGCGTTTCACCAGAATTTTTTGGTGACACAAGACAATTTACACAAGTAGTTCAACCAACAGAAAGTCCAGCACAATCTGTTATAGATTCTGCAATAAGAGGTGGTGTAACAACACAAGCAATAGATGGTTCAGTACCTATTATTGCTTCAGTTGTCGAACCAACTCCTTATGTTGATAGAAGTGGTTATGGTGATTCAACAACACAAACTATAACATCAGACCCAACACCACCACCAACACCACCGCCAACACCACCTTTACCAGGAATACCGTTGACACCAGGAATTGGTTTACCCCCAATGTTTTTTGGTGGAGCAAATTTTCCTTCAAGACAAAGAGGATTTTCACAATCACAACAATTTAGAGGTTGGACAGTAGAAAACCCTATTAAGGACCTTGCAAAAAAATTTTTTGATAGACAACAACAACCATCACAAGCACAACAATCAGTTAATAAAATGTTTGGAAAAAATGTTGCAAGTGGTCAACAATTCAAAAAACAAATGGGGCAACCACTACAAAATAAAGTTAATGTTAATTTTAAAGCACTTAATTAAAAAAGATATATATATAAACTACTTAATAAACATTTACTAAAATGAAAAAAATCATAAAATAAAATAAAGCTTATTCAACAGGATTCACTTGGGTGTTTGGACTAGTAATGCTTTTTGGTTTAGGAATACTATACATAACATTTAACCAAGTATTTACAGCACACCTTGTGCCAACAGTTAAAAGTTTAACAGATAACACAACTCAAATGGGTGCAAACATACCACAAGAAACAAGTGAAGAAATACACGCCAACATAGACAAATATATGGACTTTTTTCACTTAATGCCAATAATTATATTTTTTATGGTAGTAATATACATGTTAATAGCAGCGTTTAGAAAAGAACGTGAAGGAGTGTACTAAAAAAATGTTTAATCCAAAAATGTCAAAAGTATTTAATGAAAACGTAATGGGTGGAAACCCAGACTTAATGAACGAAGAATTATACGAAGATTCCAACGAAGAAATGTATAAACAAGATTCCTTAATGAGAATACTCCAACCGATTAATTTTGAAGAAAAAATAATGGGCGGACAAAACATAGGAGAATTTGTGGGCACAAGAATGACACCAATGGACGGCAGTATGGATTATGCTAAAAGAGTTAATATGTTAACAAAAACAGGTTCAACACAAAATAAAGGTTTTACACAAAATTTTGACAATTTTTTCAAAATAGGCAAAGACACTAAAACAACTGACACTTCAATAAAAAAAGTTCAAAACATGTTAAACAATCAAAAAAGTGAAAAGGTGAAACAAATGTTCGATATAAAATTACACAACAAACAAATGTTTGGAGGAAAAGAAATTAATCCTTTTAAAAACACACAAGGATTTGATAAAAAACTAAACGAAGTTTTTGGAACAAATAAAACAACAGAGCAATTATTTAAAAACAAAGAATCCACTAATCCTTTTAAACACTCACAAGATTTCAACAAACAAATAAGTGACATAATAGGAACTAACACAATAGGACAAGAATTAATAGGCAAACAACAATTAGATAACACGTTTTTTGGATTACACCAAAACAATGCAACAAAAGATATTAACAAAATGTTTGGAATATTTGGAAATCCAGAAAAAGACGCTTTTAATAGAATAAACCAACAAAAAAATTTATCAATGTTTGGAGACCACGATGGAGATGGAATACCAAACATTTTAGACGGAGACCCTTTTGGTTTAAAAAATTTTCAACAAAAAACTTTGCCAAAAATGGACAATTTTAGTAAAAATTTTGAAACCAATGATACTTTTTCTCAATATGTCGAAGGGAGTGATTCTGAAATAGAGATTGAAACCACAAATCCAGGAAATAGAATAACATATTTATTAGAAATGATGGATAGAATAGAAAATGATGATTCAATGGATTTTAAAGAAAAAGAAAGAAGAATTAATCAAATAAACAGACAAATAAGAAAACTTCAAGAGTTTGATTTGGCACAACGAAAATATGTAGATTCAAGAGCAGATAAAGAAAGAGAAGTACAAAAAAGAGAAGAACAAAAAATATCTGATTATAATAAAAAAATTGCAGAATTAAGTTTTGGTGAAAGCAAATTAGATAAAGAATTAAGTTTTGCAGAAAAAAAACGTGTAGATGAATTAGCGTTAGAAAAAGAAAAATTCAAAGCACAACAAAGAAAAGATGAAACAGGTTTAATAGATTCACGACTAAAACAAATGGAAAAAGGAATAGAAGGAACCACAAGAATGGCGGGGGCATTAATAGATGGTGGACAACAAAAAACAGATTTTAGTAATGTAATAGGCGATACAAGACAACAATTTATGCCAGATAATTTAACAGGAGCACCAAGAGCATCAATGGAATCACTACATATGATGTCACAATTATCACAACAACAAAACAACCCAATGGATAAAATACAATTTTTCACAGGATTAGGAACGCCTCAAAGTTCAGGTTTTGCACAAAAAGTTAAAGAAACAGTTAGTAAGGACTCACCAGAAGAAATAATGGAACAACAAAGACAAGAAAGATTACAACAAGAGCAATTACAACAAATGCAACAATTACAACAAATGCAAAGACCACAACCAGTTTATCAAGAATATCCACAACAACCACAATATGCACGACCACAACAAGTTCCAAGTTACGATATAGACTGGGACAATATAACACCAGAAGAAGCGGAAAGATACGACCCGGAATACGCAAGATACTTAGCAGAATCAAAAACTAGTTACAGAAGAGGACCTTACAAGACCAATAGGTAAAAAATAAAAATATATATATAAATAAGTTCTTAAACAACATATAATATGCAAAAAAAACACTTATTAATGATTTCTGTAGTATTAATACTAAGCTTAATAATGATAAGTGGTGCTTTTGCAACATACCCAGAATGGTCGCCAAACGTAGCATACTTGCAAAATGACATAGTAATATTTCAAGGGCAACATTATAAGGTTTTACAAGCACATACAAGTCAAGCACATTGGCCTCCAAATGTTGTGTCAGCATTATATCAACCATATGAACCACAAGGTTGTGCGGAATACCAATTTTGCCCAGGAACGTGGGTGTCTCAAGGTTCAATAATAATTTATAACGACATTTATTATATAACAATACAATCACACACAATGCAACAAGATTGGTTGCCTCATATTGTTCCTGCACTTTTTCAAAAAGTAATGGAATATGATAACGGCAAACCAGTGATAACAATTGATGATGTGGAATTTAGATATGGACATTTATTTAATATAAGTATAGAAGCAATACTTGAAGGAATGAATGTTACTAGAAAATCACCAAGTTATATTAATATAATAGTTAATAGTGTGGAATACCCAGAATTAAATCAGTCAAATGTTGTAACAGTTAATAATATTACTCAAACTTTAACAGAATTAAAATTATATAAAGTAACTTATGAAGACGTAGAAGTTGCAGTACCAATAATAGAAGAAGTTTGGAACGAAACAAATCAATCATGGCAAAATCAAACAGTTAATTATACATATGAATGGGTTGTTCAAAGAGTAAGAACAGAAGTTAACACAACAATCAATTACAATTCTATAACAAAACAAGCAAGTTTTGAATTACAAGGTTTTAGTGAATACGATTTGACTGATGATTTGGTTAGATTCGCGGCAGTAGGTGATGATGGTGCTGTTCGATGGTCTGAAGATGGTAAAAGCTGGACGACATCAGGAACAGCAGGAAGTACAACATTAAGGGGTGTTGCTTGGTCTCCTGAATTAGAATTATTCGTAGCAGTAGGTCTTAATGGTGCTGTTCGATGGTCAGAAGATGGAAAAAATTGGACGACATCAGGAACAGCAGGAAGTACAACATTAATGGGTGTTGCTTGGTCTCCTGAATTAGAATTATTCGCAGCTGTTGGCCATGATGGTGCTGTTCGTTGGAGTGATGATGGAAAAAGCTGGACGACATCAGGAACAGCAGGAAGTACAAGATTAGGGGGTGTTGCTTGGTCTCCTGAATTAGAATTATTCGCAGCAGTAGGTAATGATGGTGCTGTTCGATGGTCAGAAGATGGAA
>PWLL01000093.1 GCA_003559395.1 Candidatus Iainarchaeum sp.
GGGGGGAGATGGGGGAACTGATGCGGTGGGCAGAGAGAAACGCCTACATCGCTGACGCGAGCACGGCGGGCAAAGAGGGCGCGGAGCGACCCGAGGTAGATGGGCTCTTGGTGTTTGAAGTAAACGCCCCCTCGCATTTGGTGTGCGCCTAACTAAACGATGACGAGCTTCGTTTCGCGCGATTGGCATGTATCTGTGATCCGTGATACACAACCGCCACCAGCGAGGACAGCACGCACTCACTCAGGACTGTCCTCCTGGTGGACCGGCCCGCGCAGCGGTATATCTGCGCGGTGGAGCCTGGCCAGCGGCGCCGGGGTGCGAGCCCCCGGCAGGCACATGATGCGATAGCATCAGGAGGATAGGACGATGAATGTATTTGATTTTGAGGAATTGGTGGCAGACATGCTTGGGGTTCGCGATGAGCATCGTGAAGACGATACATATATGGAGAACCTATTTATCGAGAAGTTTGGTATGGATATGGAGCAAGGATTCGTCTTGGCAAGGGCGCTGCTACAGCACACACCTACAGTCCGGGCGGGTATCAGCGGTAAGTATTACCACGCTTTTGTAAGCAAAAGAGATCCCGTGATACTGATGAAGGTGGAAGCGGAGGAGCACCATGCGGACCGATAACCGCACCACCCCCCACGGCGTCCCCCCGGCCCGAGCGATACCGGAGCTCTACCAGGATCGACAGGGGCGCCGGTGGATGGAGTACCGCGCCCCGGGACGCGGCACGATAGCGATCGGACTCGGTGACAGCGAGTTTGCGCGCGAGCTGGAGAGGCAGCGCGAGATGATCCGAGAGGTCGAGAGGAGGCGATCATGAAACTGAGCGATGAGCAGCATAGGCAGCTAGAGATATTGGGGCAGGAGTTCAGCATTGACTGACCGCCTCGCAGAGTCATCCGGCACGACAGGCACCGCCAAGTCGGACGCGATCGCGTTCGTCCGGGACAAGATCCTGGATGCGAAGTACTCCGCCGGGGAGCGCGCGGAACAGATCGTGGACTACCTGCGAGACGGGCGAGGGATCCCGAAAGTCCCGGACCCGAGACAGGAAGATGGAGTCGACTGGACGCCGCTGGAGGGACACGGTCCGGACAGACACGTAGGCGAGGCGGGGGACTGAGTCCCGGTAACTGCGGCCACAACCCCGGATCCTGGACCGACTCCGCGATTATTATGATGGGTCATGATAATCCAGTATCCCGCAGCGACGCCAGCAACGTCCCCGGGTCCAGGCGAGATTGATCGTAGATGGAGCTGGTCGTCTCGACACGTGCATGACCGAGGACGGCTGCTACTGCCGCCGCCGTGTGCCCCGCCTCCAGGAGCCTCGTCGCGAATGTGTGACGTGCCATGTGCGGATGAATCGGCCGCCCGATGCACCGGCGGCCCTGGCGCGCGAATCGCCGCCAGAGATCCCGTCGATCCGGTGGCGTCCCGTCCGGCCGGGCCAGTAGAGACGGATCGGCTTGGGATTGCTCCAGCGCCTCCCGGGGGATCGACTCCCCCGGTATGATCACCCGACGTTGCTTGTTCCCCTTGCCAACTACATTGACTACGTGATAATCGACCGTCCCGCCCGGACTGGTTGGCGCGGGCACCATATCCCTCCGATCGATAGACAGTGCCTCCGATACCCGGAGTCCCGTCGCGAGGAGGAATTCAAAAACGGTTACAAAGTAACGATCATTCGATCGTTTCAGAGTTTCGCATTCCTCCCGCGATAGCAGCTTCCGGGGAGCAACGGTGCGATCCAGTTTCGGCGCGCGTCCGGAGAATAGCGAATCCAGTTTCGAACGAAACGCCGCTGAGTCGGTCTGTTCCCGAAGTGCGCTTTTGAGATCGGCCACGTATCGCGCGACGGTGGCGGACCGGTAGGGCCTGCCCGTCCGGGGCGAGACAATTTTTCCCGACTGGAGATCGGCGATCCATGCCCGGATGGTAGTTTCGTTTACTATACCCTCGGCATATTGCAGATAGTGGCGCACCGTGGGGGCCCGGTAGCCCGCCGGGATTTGCAGCGCCCCGCCATGCTCGATTCGTTCGAGCTCACCGATCATATCGCACCATCCAGCCAGTCGAGAAGTCGCCACGCCATGCATTATCCTCCGCGCTGTCGCGGGTGGTCCAGTTGATGCCGTCCGTCGACGTCATCACACGATTGCCGCTGCCGGTGCTCGCTACCGCCGCGAAAATGCCCAGCTCCGTCGACCAGGTGATGGCCCACCCTATCGACGGCGATCGATGCGGCTCGGGCAGTGTTGCCAGCATCGCATCGGCTCGCGCAAGAGCCGCGTCAATCCGCCCCAGGGCACGTTCGATTTTGCGCGTTTCGGTCATATCAGATGCTACCGTCGGTATGATCTTCGAGTTTCATGCAAACTGTTTCGGGATCTCGAATGGATACCTCGATGGTTGCGGATTTCATCGCGATTTTCGTCCCGTCGCCATCCGGTGCCATGTAAACCCTTTCAACCATATAAGGGTTTAAATATATGATACGTCCGGTTTCCTTCTCGGGAAACTTTACGTACTTTAATTTCATTCCTCC
Organism: Candidatus Iainarchaeum sp.; assembly: GCA_003559395.1. Lineage (GTDB taxonomy): Archaea > Iainarchaeota > Iainarchaeia > Iainarchaeales > CSSED10-239 > CSSED10-239. The sequence goes on from PWLL01000093.1 coordinate 2,567, forward strand.
TCCTCCGGACCGGCGGGACTCGAACCCTCAACCTCCTGTCGCGACCACCATTGCGCCACGGTCCTGCTATTGCGACATAATACCTCTTTTGTCGCACCCCTGTCGGAGGGGTCAAGAGAAAAAGTGCCCCCGGACATCCCGTCCGGGGGCGATTGACATCACCTAAACCGATATGCCATCTGCTCAGCGGGACCGCGCATGGTCCGCTATGATAGTTTTGGTTTTGGTTCGCGCAGACTAGGTTTCTCACTTGGTGAGTCAAGGCATTTTGCCATGCCCTATCTCAAGAGCTTATCACGGCGCTTGATATGCGTGGAAGCGTTTCGGCCATGGGCGACCTGGTAACAGTGTCCAGCGTTTACGACCTCGATGTCGCCTCCGATCTCAAGGATCCGGTCTTTCCATCCGCCATGACCGACCTCATAGATAAACGTATCCCTACGCGGGTTGTACACCGACAAAAACGGCGATCGACGATGATCCATGTGCACGCGATAGATATGCAGCGTGTCTAGGTGGAGCCGCCTGGCCTTGAAGCAGGCCAGACGCGGACCTCTCGCGGCATCCATCACTTTGAGGACCTTCTCTGTGAATCCATCCATGACGATGTCGTCCGAGTCCAGACGTGTCTGGATATCATAGTCGAGGTCGTAGTGGAACGGCATCACGCTATTTCTCTCGCCCTTTCGCCTGTAGTCAGCGTCTCCAGATATAGGTACGTCCATATTGATCGTCACGATCTTCTCGGACAGTGATCGAAGTCGTTCCTCGTGCTCCGGGTTGCATAAAACAACGATGTCAAACGACTGGTCTCTCTGGTTGAGTAGCGAGCGGAGGCAGACTGCGCGGAAAAACGCCAGACGCCACTCGAACTCCTCGCCGTCGCGATATTTAAGCCTTATGACTACGGCGTGTCGCATGATATGTTGTCATCGACCCATTCACCAGCCCGAATCGGACTGATGACGTACTGTGGATAGTCACCGAAAAATACTTCGATGCCGACTCGAGAACCTCGTGGTCGTCTCTGAGATCTCGCACCTCGTAATTGCCCGGCTCGGAGTGGATCACGTCCATGATAAACACTCCATTTTCTTTCAGGACGCGATGAGCCTCAGAAAAGAACTGATCTAGATACAAAACATGGTCTATGGAGTTGCAGTATAGATGATCGAACGATTCGTAATCAAAGGGAAGGTCATGGACGTCGGCATCTATGACGTCCGGGTTTCCCTCCCCGGGGTTCAGATCGACGCCGATTGCATCGCATCCCATCCGCTTGAACGCGCGCACCTCGCCGCCGAGACGCGCCGCAAGGCAAAGGACACGGCCGCTGCCACTGCCCGAGTGCGTGCGAAACACGAACTCCTCCA
>PWLL01000067.1 GCA_003559395.1 Candidatus Iainarchaeum sp.
AAGCAGATGCAGCACAAGTACGGCATCACCCGAGAACGCGTTGTAGAGGGCATGGTCGACGCGATGGAGCGTGCCAAGGTCTACGGCGATGTCAAGACTGAACTGAACGCTTGGAAGGAACTGGGCAAGATGCACGGACACTACGCTCCCTCAGAGCACAAGATCCATATCTCGAAGGATGCAGCACGCTTGGAGCGTGAGCTGCAGGAGCTGCCGACCTCCGAAGTCCTCAAGATCGCATCCAGTTCTGGTAATTGGCAAAACGAGGCCATCGACGCAGAATTCGAGGAAATCAAGCATGATTAAGTGCCGCCGTTGTGAAAAGCATGTGCGACGGTCGATGATCGTTTCGCACGCTGAGCAGAGCGAGTACTACAACATCTGTGGCCCTTGCGCCGGTGAGATGGACGCAGAGCAACTGCGGCAGGACGCGCAACGGCAGAAACACATCCGTGAGCGTAATGCGCGGATCAGCTCCAAGATCCAGAAGGCGACGGAGAAGGCGCAAACCCCTGCAGAAGTCCGCGAGCAGACCCGCAAAATCATCACCGAGGCAGAACTGCGGGACCGGGCGCGTGAGGAACTCGCCGTGCGCGAACTCTGTCGTCGTTCACTACTGGACTACATCTACCGCTTCAAGTCCAATTATCAGGCGGGCTGGGTGCACCGGGTCATCTGCCGGAAGCTGGAGAAGTTCCTCGACGATGTCATCAACAAGCGCTCCCCGCGCTTGATGCTGTTCATGCCACCTCGACACGGGAAGTCCGAGATCGTCTCCGACAAGTTCCCGACTTGGTCGTTAGGGAAGTACCCGCACCTTGAGATCATGCTGGCTTCCTATGCCGTGACTCTGGCGACGGGCTTTTCCAAGGTCAACAGGGACCGGATACGAGACCCTGTCTACCAGCAGATCTTCCCCAAGACGAAGATCGACCCGGATGAGCAGGGGGCAGAACTCTGGAAAACGACACAGCGCGGGGGGTTCCTCGCTGCGGGTGTCGGTGGCCCAATTACCGGTCGTGGTGCTGATATCTTTATCGTCGACGACCCCGTCAAGAACTACGAGGAAGCGGAATCGGAGACGATCCGCGAGTCGATCAAGAACTGGTGGCGTTCCACGGCCCGCACACGTTTGTCCCCCGGTGGCGGCGTGCTGGTGGTGCAGTGCATGACAGGCGACACACCTGTACTGATGGGTGACGGGGTTGAGAAGCCGCTGCGTGATGTGCGGCCCGGAGACACTGTAGCTACCTACGATGAAGGCTCGCTGACCACAGCAAAAGTGCTGAACTGGGCAAGCCAAGGTCGTGATTCTGTCTACAGAATTACAACGAGTTCTGGTAAAATGGTCCGTGCAAATGCAAGGCATCCGTTTCTTGTATACGAGCATGGAGAATTGAAGTGGGTAAGAGTGCGCGATCTGAGATTGACCCAGCGAATCGTAACCGTAAAGGGCAATGGGGGAAGTGGAAAGGCAAGACTTGCAGCGCCGAGGGATGCGAACAATCCGCTATTTGCAGAGGGTTCTGCAGCAAGCACTACAACAAGTGGAAATGGGCTACTGGGTATCGTCCGCCGTCTGCACGCACGGATTCGCGCTCACGCATTAGCGCGAAGCTCAAACACCGCTATGGAATCACACTCGACGAGTACGAGGGGATCTTGGCTGAGCAAGATGGGCGATGCGCTATTTGCTGTACTGAGGCTGCTGAAGCTAACAACCCCAAGCACTGGGTTAGCTTGCTCTGCGTTGACCACTGCCACGATACCAATGCAGTTCGAGGGCTACTCTGCAACCGGTGTAACCTCATCGTGGGGAGAGACGCCACGCCAGAGCTGCTTGAACAGGCCGCAACGTATCTTCGAGTACGACACAATCGAGGGGATTGAGCCTGCTGGCGTCGAAGAGGTCTTCGATATTCAGGTTGAGCGCACTGAGAATTTCATTGCAGACGCCCTCGTGACACACAATACAAGGTGGCACGATGATGACCTCTCCGGATTCCTCGAACGCGAGTACATCGAAGGGAAGAAGGAGGGGATCCCGGAATCAGAGCTGGAGCAGTTCGAGATCGTGACGTTCCCGGCCATCGCCGAGGAAAACGAGTACGTGGATCAGGACTGGAACTTCTACCACGAGCACGATATCCCAGAGGGGCGGAAGGTTCTGCAGGTTCGAGAGCCCGGTGACCCGCTGCATCCAGCACGCTACGGGGCGGCGTACCTGAACCAGTCGCGGCGCTCTATGGGCGACCGGATGTTCGGGGCGCTCTACCAGCAGAACCCGATCCCGGAATCCGGCGACTTCTTCAGGACTGAGGATTTCCGCTACTACAATGAGGTGCCGCATATTGGCCCGAGACCCATCTACTTTGCATGGGACTTGGCGATGTCGCAGCGCCAGTCCGGGGACTTTTCGGTTGGCGTCGCTGCGATGTTCCACGAGAACGGTGATGTCTACGTCCTGGAGATGCTGCGAGGGCGCTGGCGCACGGCTGAGCTGATTGACCGCATGGTCGGCTTGGTGGAGCGCTACAAGAGGAATGCGGCGAAGCTCGGGGTTGAGCAGGGGGTCATTTGGAATTCCATCCAGGATGAGTTCTTCAAGCAGCTCCACGCACGCGGCGCGTTCGTGTCCATCGACGACTCGCTGCGGCCCATGACCGACAAGCGCGTCCGTGCCCGCCCGTTACAAGCGTGGATGCAGGCAGGGAAGCTCAAGTTCCCTACGGCACAGCCCTGGGTTGAACAGGCGAGAGCCGAGCTGCTACGCTTCGACGCGGGCGTCAACGACGACGTAGTCGATACGATGGCATGGCTGGTGCGGATGCTGCAGAACGAGGCAGTCCCCGATATCGACCGTCTACGGCGCGGACAGGACCGGTTCTATGTGAACAAAGAGAAGATGATTTCCGACTATATGCGAAACCAACAAGGTGTCGTTTCTGAGAAGAGGTTTATGTCGTCATGAGTAGAGAGACGGAAAAAGCGCGTGAGAACTACGAGCGCTACATGTACGCCCGCGAAGAAGGACACCTCGAGTTCATCGAAAAGGCGCAGCGGTGCATCGACTACTACGAGAACAAGCAGTGGGACGAGAAGGCGATACGCGAGCTGGAGCGCAAGGGCCTGCCATATCTGACGATGAACAAGATCCAGTCGACGATCAACGCCATGACTGGGTCGTACCTTGAGAACCGCGCCTCGGTGACGTTCACGGCTTCCCGTGGTGGAGCCGAAGAGATCGCGAAAGTCCTTGCCAAGGTCTACCACCACGTAGCGAACAACAATCACCTCGATCACAAGGAACTTGCGGTTTTCGAGGATGGGATCATCACAGGTCGGGGCTATTTCGATGTCCGCATCGACTTCGACGACCAGCTTCTGGGGGAGGTGTCGATTGAGACGCTCAACCCCAAGAACGTGCTCCCGGACCCGGACGCGAACCAAGAAGACCCGGACACTTGGAACGATGTCATCATCACGAAATGGATGTCCGAGGAAGACATCATCGACATCTACGGTGGCGGGCAGGCACGGCGCAAGGATCTACGCTCCATCTCCAGCCCGACGTTCGACAAGTACGTCACGGATGTCTACCAGACCTCGGATCGCTTTGCTCGCCGTGAATCGGGGACGTTCGACGACCCGACGCGTGATGGGATCGACTCCCGACTCTACCGCAGGTACCGGGTCATTGAGCGGCAGTACAAGCGGGTCCGGAACATCGATCACTTCGTCGACCTCGCCACCGGCGACATGCGCCCGGTCCCTTCAGGTTGGGACAACGAGCGGATCATGGAGGTGCTGGCGTACCCGAACATCGTAATCGTCAAGAAGCCGATCAAGGAGATCAACTGGATGGTCACGGTAGACCGTTTCGTCCTGTTCGAGGCGAAGG
>PWLL01000050.1 GCA_003559395.1 Candidatus Iainarchaeum sp.
CTAAAGAAAAATACTTACAAAAAATTCAATCAGGAAGAAAGGTATATTTTGTGGTAAGGTAATAGATTACACGTCAACCCCCCTTAAGAAAATATATACCTTTTTCTTCCTCTTTTTTGCCTCTAATTTTACATCAGTTTTAAACTAATTGTTTTCTATTTTTTTACCAACACTTTTGGAAATATAAAAAACGAAGTAAATAAAACTAAAGTTGTTTTATTAGATATTAAAGATATAGACAAAAATAAAGAACAGTTTGTGATCATTATAAATTTTTAAAAACTTTTTTTGAAGAAAATAAGGGTTTTGTTTAGGTTTTATATAAAGATATTAATCAAGAACAATGATCTAAAACTAACAATCTAGAAAATTTGCATTTTCTTTTTTGTTTTTACATATTTAGAAAAAAACAATTCTTTTTAAATACTTTTTACCATATATATTTATTGTATATAAAAAGGGGGTTGACTATAAAAATGTCTATACAAAAAATTGGTGGATTTGCTTTTATCTTAGGTATAATAATTTCTATTATCTTTGCATTAATTCCTGGCTTAGATGCAGTAACTTGGGTGCCTTTTGTTTTATTGATTTTAGGTATTATTGTTGGTTTACTTAATATAGAAGATAAAGATCTAGAGTTGTTTTTAATCGCAGCAATCGTATTAATTGCAACCAGTGCTACACCGCTAAATACTTTACCAGTAATTGGAAGTCTATTAAACAGAATAGTAATAAACTTTGTAACTTTTGTTAGTCCAGCAGCACTAATTGTTTCAATCGTTGCAATTATAAAAGTAGCAAACACAAAATAAATTTTTAAAAGGTTTTTTAAAAACCTTTTCTTTTTTATATAAAATTATGAAAAATATGAACAATCAAACAAAAAAAGTAATGAAATTTGGAGGTTCTTCTCTTAAAGATGCAAATTCTTTTTTAAAAGTTATTGATATTATTAAAAAAGAAAACAATACTGTTGTTGTTACAAGTGCAATAAACAATATAACAAATCTTTTGTTATTAGCAATAAATGAAGCTAAAAATAAAAAATATACAACCTATTTTAAAATTTTAAAAAATCATGAAAAAATAATAAAACAACTTAAACTTAAAGAAAACATACTAGAAAAAGAATTTCAAGAACTAAAAGAAGATTTAAAAAAAATAAGTTTTATAAAAATAAATAAAAAAACAAAAGACAAAATTCTTTTTTATGGAGAAATATTTTCTGCAAAATTGCTTGCCAAAAAACTAAACGCCAAATATGTTTTTTCTGGAGAAATAGGAGTGCTTACTGATTCTTCTTTTGGAAACGCTTGTTTGTTAAAAGAATCTTATAATCTTATTAAACAAAATTTAAAAAAAGAAAATAAAACAATTGTTGTTACTGGTTATGGTGGAAAAGATAAAAACCAAAATTGCACAACTTTTTCAAGAAATGGTTCAGATTATGTTGCAACAATAATTGGCGTGGCTATAGATGCTAAAGAAATACAAATCTGGAAAGATGTAGATGGCTTTTTAACAGCAGATCCAAACATAATATCAAATCCAAAAAAAATAAAAATCATGACTTTTGATGAAGCTTCACAGCTTGCTTATTTTGGAGCCAAGATACTACATCCAAAAACAATTTGGCCAGCAATAAAAAAACAAATACCAGTTGTTATTAAAAATACTTTTAATCCATTAGAAGAAGGTACTAAAATAATTTCAAAAACAGATAAAAAAGGAATTACTGCAATTTCTTTTAAAAAAAACATCACTATTATTAATATTAGATCTGTTCGAATGTTAGATGTTTATGGATATCTTTCTCGTATTTTTGAAGTTTTTAATAATTATGCAAAACCTGTGGATGTTATTACAACTTCAGAAATAGATGTTTCTTTAAGTGTTGATGATGATGAACATCTTGAAGAAATTATTAAGGATTTAAAAAAAATTGCACACGTAAATGTTTATAAAAACAAGACTATATTGCTTGTTGTTGGCGAAGGTCTTAAAAACAATACCAGAAAAACATCCGAAATAATTAATCAAATTGCAAAAGCTAATATCCCAATAGAAATGATCTCTCAATGTCACAAACAAATAAACCTTACACTAATTATTTCTGAAAGATATCTAGAAAAAGCACTTTTAGATTTGCACTTTCGTTTTTTTGAATAATCTTGTGTTAAAAAAAAAAAACATATTCTTATAAAACCGTTTGCTACATTATTCATTTATATACATAAATAAATGAGTTTGTATGTTTTTAAAAAATAAAACCCATTTTAAAAAAGCACAGATCTCTTTAGAGATATTAGTTTTGTTATCTGTTTTATTTATTACTTCTATTATTATTGGTTTGTTCTATATATCTTCTTTATCATCAGAAATTGAAAAATCATCTGAGCTAGATAGTGCTTATCAAGAAACACAGGAAGAATTTACAGGTTTTATTGACCCTGTTTTAAGAATTCCTGGAGAAATATATGATAGTACTTCAAAAGTTGCAACACCTGTAGCAAATCCTCTAGAAGGCACTTTTTCGTCATCACGCTTTATTTCTTTAAGCACGTCAACAAACAATGCAAATATTTATTATACTACAGATGATTCTCAACCTACAGAAAACACACATCTTTATTCAGAAGAAATTTTAATAGAAGAAACAACAACTATAAAAGCTAGAGCATACAAAGAAGGATTCACTCCTAGCGATGTTGCTGTTTTTTCTTATATTATTGATGATTCTTCTTTTGATTGTGATGGATATTTAATATTTTTAACAGAAGAAACAGAAGATGTTTTTGTTGAACCAATTTCAATTGAAGTTGTTTTTGATAATATTGATTGTCCAGAAAATCATTTTATATATTATACAAAAAATGGATCAGAACCAACAGAAGAATCTAATCTTTATTTAGATACAGAAAGAATTGACCTTAATAAAAGTGCAATAATTAACGCAAAAGTTTTTTTTGAAGAACCTATTGAAAATCCGCCTCAAAAAACAAAAGATTATTTTATTACTGATAAACCAAATTTTTCTTTAGAAAGTCAATATTTTTCAGAAACTTTAAATCTTGAGTTAAATTATGACTTTGATCTTTGTTTAGGAAACCAAAATTGTTCTTTTCAAATAGTTTATACTTTAGATGATGAAGAACCAACACAAGCGTCTACAATATATGATCAAACAATAACTTTAACAGAAACAACAACTGTTAAAGCAAGAATCATTTTAGAAAAAAACAATGTTTTTTATCTTGGACCAGTAAGAACTAAAACTTACGAATTTGTTGAACCGTTGATTTTATGTGGTGATGACTATACAGGAGATGGATCTGAACAAAATCCTTATTTGATCTGTACTGCTGAAGATCTATATAATATTAACCAAAATCTTTCTGCACATTATTTGTTAGGTAACAACATAGATGTAGATCATGATTTATTAATTAATGAAGAATGGTATGATGCTGAAAACGGTTGGGAATCATTTGGAAGTAGTGCAGATAGGTTTACGGGTCTGTTAGATGGTCAATTTTTTACCATAAGCAATCTTTTTATTGATGGACATACTTGTTTTGGTTTTTTTTGTTATTTAGATACAGAATCCATAATTAAAAATCTTAACCTAGAGAATGTTTTTGTTAACGGTAGTGTTGGTGTTGGCGGTTTAGCAAATCACAACTATGGAACAATTGATAACATCTCAATTACTGGTTATGTTGCAGGAAATACAGATGTTGGTGGCGTAGTTTCTAAAAACTATGGATCTATATCTAATAGTCATTTTATTGGCACCGCAATTTCTGGGAATGTAAATGTTGGAGGTCTTGTTGCAGAAAACCATAATCACATC
>PWLL01000107.1 GCA_003559395.1 Candidatus Iainarchaeum sp.
ATAGTCTTCTGGATACATGTCGTGTGGATAGTCTTCTGGATACATGTCGTGTGGATAGTCTTCTGGATACATGTCGTGTGGATAGTCTTCTGGATACATGTCTTCAGGACGTTCTTCTGCATAAGCAAAGCTTAGAGAAAAAACTAACAAAAAAACAACTAAAAAACTAAAATTTTTTTTATTCATATATTTTTTCACCTCTTAAATATGACTTATTATAAATATTTTTTTATTCTATATATGTTATAGAACCAAAATCATTAAAAACCACAAACAATCACTCAACAGTTACAGATTTTGCGAGATTTCTGGGCTTATCAACATCTCTTTTTAAAAAATCACTTATATAATAAGCAAACAACTGCAAAACAACAACATTCACAAACGGAGACAAAACTTCTAAGGTTTTTGGAACATAAACTATTTCGTCAGAAAGATCTTCAATTTCTTTTTCTGTTGCAATAGATATGATTTTTCCACCTCTTGTTTTTATTTCATTCATGTTTGAGATTACTTTTTCATAATTTTGATCTTTATTTGCAATAAAAAAACAAGGCATATTCTCATCAACTAAAGCAATGGGGCCATGTTTCATTTCTGCAGCAGGATAACCTTCTGCATGAACATATGATATTTCTTTAAGTTTTAGTGCTCCTTCTAAAGCTAAAGGATAATTTATACCTCTTCCAAGATACAAAAAATTATTTGAGTTTTTATATTTTTCAGCAATGGCTTTAATATTTTCTGCGTCTTTTAAAACAATTTTTATTTTTCTAGAAATCTTTTCTAGATTCTCGATTATTTCTTTAGCTTGAGAGTCTGTTATCGTGTTTATTTTTCTTCCAATATACAAAGATATTAAAAACATAACCACTAATTGACTAGTAAAAGCCTTTGTAGAAGCAACTCCAATCTCAACTCCTGCTCTTGTATATACTCCACAATCACTTTCTCTAGCAATCGTACTTCCAACAACATTTACAACGCCTAAGACTAAAGACCCTTTCTCTTTTGCTTCTCTAAGCGCAGACAAAGTATCTGCGGTTTCTCCAGATTGACTTATCACAATTGTCAACACTGAAGAATCAATCACTGGATTTCTATATCTAAACTCTGAAGCATAGTCTACATCTACAGGGATTCTAGTATATTTTTCCAAGATATACTTTGCAACAAGTCCACAATGCCAAGACGTTCCACAAGCAAGAATCATTATTCTTTTTATTTTTTTCAAAGGTTCTTGTGTCAAAACTTCTTCAAGACCACCAAGTTTTGCAGTAAGATTATTCAAATCGATTCTTCCTGCAAGCGAATTTTTTATTGTTGTTGGTTGTTCAAATATTTCTTTTAACATAAAATGTTTATAATTGCCTTTTTCTATTTGTTCTAAACTAATTTTTATTTTTTGAATTTCTTTTTCAACTAGTTGATCATCTTTTGAAATTATTGAATATCCATTTTCGTTAATTACAGCAATTTCATAATCTTCCAAATAAACAATATCTTTTGTATGTTCTATGATTGCAGAAATATCACTTGCAACAAAAAACTCATTTTCTCCAACACCAATAACAATTGGAGACCCTTTTCTTGAAACAACCATTTGTTGCTTATCTAAAACAATAAGACCATAACTACCCACAATCTGAGACAATGTTTTTTTTACAGCTTCTTTAAGATTACCGTTATAAAACTTTTCAATCAAATGAACAATCACTTCTGAATCTGTTTCTGATCTAAAAATATGTCCTTCTTTTATTAAAATTTTCTTAAGAGATTCATAGTTTTCTATAATTCCATTATGTACCACAGCAAACCTATTTTGACAATCAGTATGTGGATGTGCGTTTTCTTCTATAGGTACTCCATGTGTTGCCCATCTTGTATGTCCAACAGCAATTTTTGTGTTTGTTTTTTCTATTTTTTTTTGTAGTTTTTCTATTCTTCCTTTAGTTTTTAAAATCTTTAGTTGTTTTTCTTCAACAAACCCTACGCCACAAGAATCATATCCTCTATATTCTAGACGCTTAAGTCCTGAGATGATTATTGATAAAACATCTTTATTTCCTATATAACCTATAATTCCACACATTTTGAAATCCCGTCCAATAAATATTATTATTAATAACCTTTAAAAATACATCTATAATAACATATTTACATACAACTATAACAAAATAAAAAACACGACCCAAATTATGTTTAAAAAAACTATTCTTGGACTACAGATGCTTTTTGTTGCTTTTGGTGCAACAGTTTTAGTTCCTATTCTTATTGGTATCGACCCTGCGGTTGCTTTGTTTACAGCAGGTGCAGGAACTTTATTCTTTCATTTTATTACTCGTGGAAAAGTGCCTGTTTTTTTAGGCAGTTCTTTTGTTTTTATAGCGCCTATCCTAGAAGCAACTTCAAGATATGGACTTTCTGGAACTTTTGGTAGTTTTGTTGTGATTGGTTTTTTCTTTTTATTAATTTCTTTTATTGTTAAGAAAAAAGGACTTAGCTTTATACAAAGAATTTTTCCGCCAATCATCATTGGCCCAGTAATTATGATCATTGGTTTGTCTTTAGCAGGTGTTGCTGTAGATATGGCAAACACAGATTGGTTGTTGGCTCTAATAACATTAATGTGTGCTGTTGTGATTGTTATTTTTGGAAAAAAAACAATAAAGCTGTTACCAATAATCGGAAGCGTACTTATAACCTATGTGTTTGCGATTTTCTTAAACAAAGTAGATTTTTCTGCATTAACTACTGCTAGTTGGCTTTCTGTGCCTAATTTTGTTGTTCCTTCTTTTAGCATAGGTGCAATATTATTCATGTTGCCTGTTGCAATTGCTCCTTTAATAGAACATATAGGAGACATATATGCAATAAGCAAAGCAACAAAAAAAAACTACATAAAAAATCCAGGAATACACAGAACAATCTTTGGAGACGGAATAGCTATTCTTTTTGGTGGTCTTATTGGTGGGCCTCCTGTAACAACATACTCAGAAGTTACTGGAGCAATAGTTCTAACAAAACAAAAAGATCCTTCAATCTTAAGAATCGCAGCCATCTTTGCTATTTTGATTGCGTTTATAGGAAAGATAAGTGGCTTTTTACAAACAATTCCTGAAGCCATCTTAGGCGGAACTATGTTTTTGTTGTTTGGTATGATTACTGTTGTTGGTATAAAATCAATAACAGACTCAAAAACCAATCTAGACAACACAAAAAACATGGTTATTGTTGCGATTATGTTAACGATTGGTGTTGGTGGAGCAATAATCACTTATGGTTCTTTTTCTTTATATGGTGTTGGTTTAGCTGCAATTGTTGGTATCATATTAAATCTAGTCTTACCAAACAATTAATTACTTAGACATTGCTTTTTTTTTAAAATCTTGGTTTAGGTTTTCTATTGCGTATCTAAGCGCAGTTCTAGGCATCTTTGTTTTGTTAAGCATAACAAACTCAAACACTTTTTGTGGATAATGTTTACTAATAACTTTTAGTAACCACCCATACCCTTTTTGAACAAGATCTTCTTTATCTTTAAGTAGTTTTTTTGCAATAGTAAAAGAAAAACAAACATTTTCTTTTGTATAAAATTCTTTTTTATTAGAGATCAGCGAGACAGCAGAGGCTCTTCTAAGCCAATAGTTTTTTGAAAGTGTCCAACAAATGACGTGTTTTTTAAAAATAGGACATCTAGATAAAAAAGGATTTATAACATGTGTACAATAGTCATCTATCTTTGCCCAGTTGTTCATATATCTTTTAAGAAACTTTTCAAGAACTAAAAAATCTTTATCTGTAAGTTCTTTTTGTTTATATC
>PWLL01000026.1 GCA_003559395.1 Candidatus Iainarchaeum sp.
CGCTTCGATGTCCTGCGCGTCATGGCCGAGGAGTTCCGGCACGGCTACCAGATGGCCTGGGTCATGGCGGCCGACGACTGGACGATGGGCGGGAGCGACATGGCGAGGGAGATGGTCGACGAGCTCCTCGCCATGGAGATGGGCAGCCACATCCTCGACAGCTTCAACATCCCCTTCCACGACTTCCTCGACAACATGGTCTACGCCTCGATCATCGACCGGGTCGGGAAGTACCAGCTCACCATGCAGAAGGTCTTCGCCTACAAGCCCATGGCTGCGTCGATGCAGCCCATGCTGCAGGAGGAGAGCTTCCACATGGCGTGCGGGGTGAACCCGCTGAAGAAGATCGCGCGCTCCGCCGCCGACGACAAGGGCAGCCGCTCGCTGCAGCTCATGCAGAAGCACCTGAACAAGTGGTTCGCCCGCGGCCTCGAGATGTTCGGCAACGAGGAGGGCGTGACCTCGAACGTCGACTACGGCTTCAAGAGCATGAAGAACCGCGAGGCCCAGGCGATGTTCATAGACGAGGTCCAGAAGCAGGTCATAGACCCGATCAACTTCGAGATCCTCAAGGTGCGCAAGCAGGGCCAGGTCGACCGGAAGATGGCGAAGGAGATCGCCGACCGAATCGTCACGACGCAGGAGGGCGAGCCGGGGATCGAGCCCGACGAGATGCTCCACCTGCCGAACCCGCGCTACCTGCGCCGCCGCGGCGTCTACGCCTTCGACCTCGTGAGCCCGCTCGGCGAGGACCTCAAGGACGTCGACAGCTACGTGCGCTGCCTCGAGCAGAGCCTCCCCGAGCGCTACCTCGACACCGACGACCACAAGGGCTACGTCGAGGCGGTCCGCGCGCACCACTCCGGCGCCGCCGAGGGCCAGTCCGGCGGCGGCTTCCGCCTCTGACCCGCGCTCACGGCAGCACCGCGCAGGAGAGAGCCCCGGGGCGAGCGCCCCGGGGCTCTCTTTTTTTAAGGCTCCTCGGCTCGCGGCGGGGGCTTGGCGGGCGGCGTTCGGGCGGGTACGTTCTTGGGCTCGACACCAAACGAAGGAGGAGGGAGCCCCCATGGAGACGCGCACAGAGACCGACAGCCTGGGTGAGGTCGAGGTCCCCGCCGACCGCTACTACGGCGCGCAGACGCAGCGCTCGATCACGAACTTCCCCATCGGCGACGAGCGCTTCCCCACCGAGGTCATCCGCTCCTTCGGCGTCGTGAAGAAGGCGTGCGCGCTCGTCAACAAGGAGCTCGGCGCGCTCGACGCGAAGCTCGCCGATGCGATCGCCGAGGCTGCCGGTGAGGTGGCGCGCGGCGCGCTCGACGATCACTTCCCGCTCGTCGTCTGGCAGACGGGCAGCGGCACGCAGTCGAACATGAACGCCAACGAGGTGATCGCGGGCCGCGCGAACGAGCTCCTGACCGGCGAGCGGGGCGGCAAGGAGCCCGTCCATCCGAACGACCACGTCAACCGGGGGCAGAGCTCGAACGACTTCTTCCCGACGGCCATGCACGTCGCCGCGGTCGACCGCATCCACGCGCGGCTGCTGCCGGCGCTCGGGGCGCTCGCCGAGACCTTCGAGCGCAAGGCCGCGGCCTTCGACGACGTCGTCAAGATCGGCCGCACCCACCTGCAGGATGCCACGCCGCTCACGCTCGGGCAGGAGATGTCGGGCTACGCCGCGCAGCTCCGGGCGGCGGCGCGCCAGGTCGAGGGGACGCTGCCGCAGCTCTACGAGCTGGCGCAGGGCGGCACGGCGGTCGGCACGGGGCTAAACGCCAAGCCCGGGTTCCCCGAGCAGGTGGCCTCGAAGATCGCGGAGCTGACGGGTCAACCGTTCGTGACCGCGCCGAACAAGTTCGCCGCGCTCGCGGCGCATGATGCGTTCGTCGGCGCGAGCGGCGCCGTGAAGCAGGCTGCGGCGGCGTGCATGAAGATCGCCAACGACGTCCGGTGGCTCGCGAGCGGGCCGCGGTGTGGGATCGGCGAGCTCAAGATCCCGGCCAACGAGCCGGGCAGCTCGATCATGCCGGGGAAGGTGAACCCGACGCAGTCCGAGGCCATCACCATGGTCTGCTGTGAGGTCATGGGCAACGATGCGGCGCTCGGCTTCGCCGCCTCGCAGGGCAACTTCGAGCTCAACGTCTACAAGCCCGTGATCCTCTTCAACCTCCTCCGCTCGGTCAGGCTCCTCGCCGACGCGGCCGACAGCTTCCGCGAGCGCTGCGCCGAGGGCATCGAGCCGAGCCGCCCGCGGATCGAGAAGCTGCTGCACGAGTCGCTCATGCTCGTCACGGCGCTCAACCCCGAGATCGGCTACGACAACGCCGCCAAGATCGCGAAGACCGCGTACGAGAAGGACCAGACGCTCCGCGAGACCGCGGTCGAGCTCGGCCTCCTCACCGCCGAGCGCTTCGACGAGGTCGTCCGCCCCGAGCGCATGACCGGCCCGAGCTGAGGCCGCCTCGCGCCTGGCACCCAACCCGCGACCGTCCGTCGCCTGACGAGGCTCAGCTCGCAGTCACCTGCGTCGCAGAGGCCGCCTGGATGTCTCCTTGCTCCTGGGCGATGCGCGCGGATAGCAACCGCCGCGCCCGAATCGCGCCAGCGTCGTGCGGCAGCATGACCGGCCGCAGGCTCCGGAGGTCCGCGCCGCCCATGCGCTCCTGCACGGCCTCCAGCATGGGCTTGTCCTCGGCATCGAAGGCCTGGGACAGCAGGGCCCGCAGGTCCTCGTTGCCCATCGGGTTGTCGCGCTCCACGGAGGCGCCCCAGAAGTAGTGGCTGCTGCGCTCGGTCTCCGGGGTGATGATGTGGGCCATGGGGATGATCCACCCCTCGCGGCGTGACTTTCCGTGGTGCTTCACCCCCGTCTCGAAGTAGAGGCTCGCCGGCGCGTGCCAGGTGATATCGTCCCAGAGGTCGACCTTCTTGCCTCCAGCCGGCCACACACACTCTGGAAACTCGGGGTTGTCTATGTCCTCGACGACGAAGGAGACGGTCACCGTCTCTTGGCCGGGCTTTACGCTGCTGGCCGGGTTGTAGCTCTCGCCGCCGAAGACGGGATGCAGGAAGCGCGCGTGGGAAAGGTCCATCAGGTTATCGGTGATCAGCTCGTAGTAGCAGCCGATATGGGTGTAGCCCTTGGCCGCCCGTCGCCCCGAATCGGCGAGGAAACCGAAGCGCGGGATCCGCGCTGGGTCGGCCTCGGAAGGATCACCAAGCCAGACCCAGAGGCAGGCATCCCGCTCTAAGATCGGGAAAGACGTTACCTTGCAGGACGCCGGGATCTTCTCAGACCAGGGGTTATGGCTGCACGCCCCGTCAGCCTTGAAGCGTAGGCCGTGGTACTTGCACATGACCGCGCCGCCGCGTAGCGAGCCCTCCGAGAGTGGCGCGAATCGGTGCGGGCAGCGGTCGAAGAGGGCGACCGGTGCGCGCCCGTAGTCGCGGAACAGCGCCAGCGGGATGTCCATGACCGTACGCCCTACGATCGCATCGTCGATCTCATGGGCCCAGCCCGCCATGTACCAGGTGTTCTTCAGAAACGCGGCCATCCTCTCCTCCCGTGCACGTGGCCCCAGCTCCGCAAATCCAGGCAAATGTATCATCGCCCTCGCGCCCGGGCCACGCCGCGCGCCACCGCCAAGAGGCTGTTTTCAGGCTTGCCGGCCTTGGCGAGGGCAGAGGTTGAAGGATGGCATTCGGGTTGCACGTTGCTCATAGCGGAGTGAGCAGCGGCACACGGCGCACATCCCCACGGTCACCGCGATCTCCTTCGACACGCCCGGGCGCAGCAGGTCCGCGATGCGCGC
>PWLL01000014.1 GCA_003559395.1 Candidatus Iainarchaeum sp.
AAGATATGCCTGTTGAGATAAGCTACACTATTGGAAGTTCAGCAATCAGATATTATTTAGCACCAAGAGTAGATAGTGAGTAAGAAACGATTTGTCGTTTTATTCCGACAAACAAAACCATGGTTGTCGATTTAACCTTATCGCCAAGAAGTATATGTCCTGAACTTGTTAGGTCATAGTAATTCACATCGACAACAAATCTTTCTCAAAATTCAAAAAAATCTTTCTTTTTCTTCCTTTGCCTGTATTTATTTCTTCTATTCTTAAAATATTCTGTTTTTCAAACAAAGAAAGATATCTTCTTGCACTTCTTTCAGAAACGATTTGTTTTTTATAAAGTTCAGAAGTTAACATTCCATCTTCTATATTTTTTAAAAAAACCATTTGTTCTTCAGAAAGAAAAGATTTTTTTTCAGAAAACTTAATAGAGTCTATTAATTTTGCAGCTTCTAAAAGATTTTTTTTACTTATCTTTAAAGAGCCTTGTTTTTCAGAAAGCTTTGCTGATTTATATAGAAGGTCAATAGCAATTCGTGCATCCCCTCCTCTTTTTGCAGAAAAACCAGCAACATATCCAATAAAGTCATCAGAAATAACATCTTTAATCAAACCATACTCAACTCTTTCTTTTAATATTTCTTTAAGTTGTTTTGGAGAATATCTAGAAAAAGGAACATTATTTAAAAATAAAGAGCTTTGTGTTCTGGCATCTAGATTTAAGAAAAAGTTTTTATTTTTTGTAATCAAGATTAAACAAAACCTGTTTTTATTTTCAGAAACACGAGATAGATCATATAGGATTTCAGAACAAGCATCTGAGGATATTTGATCTATTTCATCAATAACAATAATTGGTGTAAAAGAAGCTTTTGAAAGACTTTCTTTTATTCTTTGAAAAATCTCATCTACAGCAAGCCCTCTTCTAGGAAGAACAATATCAAACAAAAGAGCGATTTTGTGTAAGATAGAATGTTTGGTTTTGTCTGAAATTGCATTAATGTAGAGGAATTTTATGTTTGAGCTATAACTAATAAGATGATTTAGAATAAATTTAGTTACAAGTGTCTTACCTGTGCCAGGAGGCCCGTAAATAAGAACATCTTGTGCTTTTTTCTTTGTTATTAATGGGGACAACAGGTGTTTTATTTCACTTGTTTCTCTCTCTCTTGCATGAATCTCTTCAGGACAATAATCTATATCAAAAACAGATTCATCTTTAAACAAAGTGTTTATTTTTTTTGAATCTGCGAATATGTTTTTTTTCAAGATTGATCACTAATAAAATAAGAACAAAAGTTAATAAAAAGAAATGGGTTTGATATTTTGTAGTTTTTTGTATAGATTTTGTTTTTGTTTTGTTGTTCTAAACTTTAATGTTTTTTAGAAAAAAATTATGCTTTTTCTAAATTATATAGCTTTTTTATTTCTTCTATAGTAAGTGCTCTATCATATATTCTAAGTTCATCAACAACACCATTAATTGCTCTTTCAAATGTTGTTGTGTAACCCCATTTTCCAACAAATATATTTCTATTGCTAAAATTATATTTTATCTCTTTAGAAACTTCTTCATAATTTCTTAAGATACCATCTACATAAAATTTTGTTTTTTGTCCGTCATAAGTTGCAACCAAATGATACCATATATTTTCACTTACTGTAACATCATCTGCAAAAATTTGTGAACGTGTATCATCTGTAAATGATAAATAAAAACCAAATTTGCCTATATTTTCTTGATGTCTTATTATCCATGAATGATAAACAGGCCCTCCGGCCCTAGCTTTACTTAGTATCATGTTTCCTGTAGAATGGCTGCCAGCACCTTTAATTTTTACCCACAAAGACAAACTAATATTATTTACGTCATAAATAGAGTTATCTCCTAAATCAATATAAGTATTGATGCCATCATATTTATATGCTTGTCCAACAACTCCATCAACCATTGTTGCGCCCTGAACCGTGCCATGATTTTGATGTTGTGAAGAATCCTTTACATCACCTTCAAACTTCCACCAACCAACTAAACCACACAAAAAATTATCAACTTTTGATAAATCATTTTGAATTACATTTACTCTTATATACGCATTATTTTCTGTAATAAGATTTACTCTAAAACTAGTTTCTGGAAAACAATCAAGTCTGAAAATTTCTGTTGAGTTTGAAGATAGATAAATAGGTTCTTCTAGATCAAACGTTTTATTGTGTAAAGAATCAAAAGAAATATGATCTTTAGAAGGCATGATCTGATAACCAACAATGTTTGCATCTTCTGAAGGATGACTGTTGGCTAAAGTTACAAAGTTTCCAGAAACTCTTTGAGAAGTAACAAAGCCAGTTAGATTAGATGTAGAAAAGATATCTTCTGTTTCTTTTGTTCTCTCTGTTAAAAAATCTGTTCCCCAGCCTAACAAAAGACCAACTAAAGCAACAACGATGACGATCAATAAGATACTTGCGATTAATGGAGAGATGGTTTTTTTGGAAATTTTTCTTAGTTTAAGTCTATCTTTAAACATTGGGTTTCTTTTTCTTAAGGACATAACAATATATTGTCTAAAACCTTTAAAAAACTAACGATTCTTTATTTTTGTGCACATATTTTGCACTGGCCACCAACCCTCTTACAAAACAAACCCCCTTTCTGAAGACCTTATTATTTTAGAAACAATTTTAAAAAAATAAAAAAAGGGTGATATATATGCAAATAATAGATAAAAAAAGCTTATGTGAATTTCAAACAAGCTTCTTAATAAAAATAAAACACACGATCCTTAAAAGAATAGAAACAGAAAAAGAAATAAACAAACCACATACAAGAATGCTATTTGACGTTTTGTCTGAGCTAGATAATAGAAGAATTGATTTTTCTTCTTAATTTTTTTCTTAAAATTACAAAAAATACAAAAAATAAAAATATATACAAAGAAAACAAAAACATTGTTTGATGACAAAACAAAAAGGGTTTTTTAGTATAATAACATTAATGTATATTTTAATAATAATAGTAACAACAGAAACAATCACACCACAACTACTAGAAATAGGAACAATGACACTTGCAGAAACACAAAAACAATCAAAAATAATAACAATAGAACAGATTATAGAAAATAATCTTGATAACGATATTGAAAATACCTTTATTCTAAAACAAATGATTAATCTTAACTTGATTGCTTTTTTTGAAGAAAACCCTCTTTTTGTTTATAACATAATAGATAAACAAAAACAAGAACTTACTTTTGAAAAACTAGACGAACTTTCTAACGTTATTGTCTATAAACCATCAAAACATATGCTCATAAAAATATACACAATAACAAACGGTCGTGACAAAAACAAATTTGTTTCTGTAAACCTAAAAAACATAAACTATAAAACTTCTTTTCTTTTTCCAGAAGGATATACTAAAAGAGTGATTGTTTATAAGCTGTAAAGGTGTTTTATCTTTAGAGTTTTTATTCTTTCTTATGATCTTGTTAATGATTATTGGTTTGTTAATAAACCTTAACACAACAATAGTAAAAGGAATAGAAACACAAGAAATAGAAAAAGAATATATAAACAATATAAAAAACATAAAAAACGAACACTTAGAAAAAATAAACGGTGCTTTTTTTGAAAAAAATATCCAAAGGCCAAATTTTTATTTATGAAATATTCATTATCTTACTGGTTGTGATTCTTATAATATTTATACAACTACAAATAATCAACAACTATTTTTCAGAAATAAAAACAGAAACAAAAGAAACAAAGATTCTAGAAGAAATCTTGTTTGTTGAAACCCTGATCTCTGATTGTGAATTTCTTGCAAACCAAAAACAAAAAATTTGCTATAAAAATAATATTTCTTTTAATGAAGATATAGAATATAAAAAACACAACCTAACAACAATAACAATCAACAACAAAGAATATTATAAATCTGGAGAAAAAAACCGTTGTTATAAAAGAGGAGTCATCTATAAAAGAGCTTTTGCTTTATTAGAGGTTTGTTATGAAAGATAAAGGTTTTTTTCTTATTGTTGATGTGATGATTGCATTAATAATGATTAGTTTGTTATTAAATCTAACATATGACTCCCACACCTACAAAGAATATGAAAGAATAATAATTACTCAACAAATAAATGACCTATTGTTAACGTCTCAACAACAAAGCCTAACATTAAAAGAAATTACAGAAAACGCAAAACTTCTTTTACCCCACAGAAGAATAAAAATAAAACATAATCAAAAAATAACTGAAATTAATAAAAATTTAAGATTTACAGAGAAAATCTCAAATTCCATAAGATATATTAATAGTTCTAACAAAGAAATATATATAGAGGTAATTGTTTTTTATTAAATTTTAAAATAAGAGAATATATGTTTTACATAATCGGAATAGGACTACATCCTAAACAAATAACAAAAGAAGCTTTAGAAATTATTTCTTCTTGTGATAACGTGTATATAGACAACTACACAAACCAGTTCTCTTATGGCAATACAAAAGACCTAGAAGAAATTATACAAAAAAAAATAAGCGTGCTTAACAGAGAAGAACTTGAACAAGAACAAGAGTTTATAAAAGATAATTGTTGTTTGTTAGTGATTGGAAATCCCTTATCTGCAACAACACATTTTACTTTGATAGAAGATGCAAATAAAAAAAACATTTCTACAAAAATAATTCCAGGCATTTCTATCTTTAACTATAGAGGCGCAAGTGGTTTATCAGAATATAAGTTTGGAAAAACAACAAGTATTGTATTTCCTGAAAAAAACTATTTTCCTAAAAGTTTTTATGAAACAATTATAAACAATCTTAAAAACGAAGCCCACACCCTATGTTTGTTAGATATAAAAACTAAACAAAAAAAACTCATGAATGTTTTTGAAGCCTGTGAGATTCTTGAAAAAATTGATACACAAAAACTACTTGAAAATAAACCATGTGTTTTGTTAGCAGGAATGGGTTCTTTTAAAGAAAAAATAACCTCTTTTATTTTTAAAGATTATAAAAAAATAGAAGGGTCTGTTTATCCACAATCTTTAATAATCTGTTCTTCACTTAATAATATTGAGCAGGAGGCATTAAATGAACACAGACAATAAAGAATATTCTTTAAAATATAAAAACTTGCTTGAAAAAGCACATAAAACAATAAAGATAAACATACAAAATGATTCTTTCTTAAAAGAAGTTGCAGAAGATTTTTTATCAATGAGTAAAAACTATCTAAACGATGGCAAACACTTTGAAGACAAAAAAGACTATTCAAGAGCGCTTGCTTGTTTCTCTTATGCTTATGGATGGGTTGATGCCGGGGTTAGACTTGGTTTGTTTTATGGCATAGATAGAGATATGTTTACTCTATATAAATAAATGTGAAAAAAATGATTGTAAAGCTAGAAAATGATTTTTGTAAAATAGAAAATAATAATCTTAAAAGCCAGTTAACAAAAAAAGGAATTGGTTTTAAAAAAGAACTTGATTTCTATATAGATCTTTATGAAACTTTTTACCTTTTTTGTAAAAACAAAATAACTGTTAAAAAAGATTCTAAAAACCTATCTAAAAAAGAAATATTAGAGATTTGTAAAAAAAACATAAAAGATTTTGAAAATAAATTCCTCGTCTATGAAGATTTGAAAAATCAAGGATATATTGTTAAAGATGGCACTAGTTTTGGTTTTGATTTTAGAGTTTATAAGAACAAAAACGAACATACAGAGTTTGTAGTCGATGTAATCAAAAGTCAAAAAGATACTATAAACAAAATAATAAAATCAGAAAGACTTGCAACAACTATAAACGCAAAATGCGTTTTAGCAATCGTTAGTTTAGAAAAAAAAATAATAAAAATAAAAATAGAAAAACTCTAATTTTCTCTGCAAGTAACACTTCTTTGAACATTTGGACATAAACTAGGATTTATTTTTAATGTTGTTGGATTTGTAAAACTTTCAAGGTTTTCAATAGTAGCAGTTGTTGATACTCCCACACTTAAAGAATTAGTATCAAAATCAACTTCTGTTGTAAGAAAATTATCATCTCTATCTGTTATTACTGCATAGAATTTGTTTCTTTCTGGAAAATCCAAATTACCTGTATTTGTTAAAATTACAAACATTTCATTTAATGATGGATAAAAACTACAAGAAGTAATTTTTATATCTGCACCCATACAACTAAAATCAATTGCATCATCTGCAGTATCTGTGCTACGTCTAACAAAATCAACACCCCAGTTAAGCACCAACGCAGTTATAGCAACTACAACTACGATTAACAAAATAGTGGCAATAACTGGGGATACTGATTTTTGTTTGTTCATTTATTACACAATTTAACTACATGTTTTTACAACATATCCATCTGATGGACAATCTTGTGCTTTTACTCTAACTTCGTACTCGTTTTCAGTAATATTCTCGTTTTCAATAGATATTGCTGCTGACTGACCAGGGTTTAACAACTCTAATGCTGAACCTCCGGAGTTAAGATCAGTTACTGAAATTAAATCGTTTCCAGAACTCAAGTCTGCATCAAATCCTGTAGAATGTACATATGATCCACTTCTATTTCTTAGGATCATTGATAAAACATTTCCATCTACTGAACAACTATCTATTGCTAGAGTTCCAATTGCTTCGTTACAAGCGCCACCAGCCATACCATCAGCGTCTGCTAATGCGTCTGTTGCAAAGTCTCTACCCCATGTCAAAACAACTGCGACAAGAATAACAGCCACAACAATTAATAAAATTGTTGCAATTAATGGTGAAACTGCTTTTTTTGAATTCATTATATTTCCTCCTTAATTTGTATTAAGATTTATTAACGACAAGTTGCTGTCGTAAATTGATCTGGACAAGAATCTACAAAAATTCTTGTTCTAACAGGACTTTCAAGTCCTTCAAAGTCTTCTGGATCGTTTGGATCTTCAAAGTTTATTGATCTTATTTGCATGGCTCTGTTTGTAAATGCTGTTTCTAATGCGGCTGTAGCTATATCTCCGTTTGCATCTGTTACTAGTATGTTTAATTTATCATTTATTTCAACTGTTGAATTATCCATAAGAACTAATGATAGACCAGTTGAAGGATCGTAACTACAACCAGTATCAATATTAATTCTTACATAATTACACTCACCCCATGCTTCTGTGGTTTCTGTAATTGACTCTGTTGTTTCTCTCGCACTTTGAGAAGACCAAGAATATAAAATACCTGCTAATGATAAAGCAACTGCAACTAACAAAATAGTTGCAATCAATGGCGAAACTGCCTTAGATTTTTTTTTTAATATCATAAATCTCTAACTTTTAATTTATTATTTATCTTATTTTTAATTTATTATTTATCTTATTTCTTATATATATGTATTACACAAATATTTATAAACGTTTGTTATTTATTAAACAAACAATTTTTTAAACAATAAACAATAATGACACCACCACATATACAGGAATAGAAACACACAACAAAATTATCGAATGTTTGATGCCCGCAGTCGCACTACCTTCTGAGATTTTACCAATTACGGGCCCTGCAAAACCTCCCTGAATAACTAAAAGATACAAAAAATATGTGTTAAAGTTAACTTCCTCCATAGAGGTGTCTCCGCCTGTAGCCCCTGCAAGTTCTGTTGTTGTTAACATTGGCAAAAACACAATTTGAATAATTAATATAATAGCAATAAAAACAAAAAACATAAAATATGAAGAAAAAACAGAAGTAAATGTTTTTGATTTCCTTTCTTCTGTCATTTCATTTATTGTTTTTACATAACCAGAAACAGAAGAAAAAATCTTAATTAAATTTCCTCCGTATTTTGTACTTTCTGAAATTACTTCTGCAGATTTTGCAAACATAGGACTATCGATTTCTGAGAAAATGTTTACTAGTGCTTGGTCAAAAGGGATCCCTATTTTTACTTGTGCAGCTAATCGTTTTACTTCTGTATTTAAAGAACCATAATTGTTATCACACAAAATCTCCATAGAAGTAACTATATTCATTCCACCTCTTAAAAGGTCTTTTAGATCTTCTAAGAAAACAAACAGATTTTGTTCATAGGACTTAATTTTTGCAGTATATATTCCTGCAGCAATTCCAACACTTACTACAAAAGGAAAAATAGAAAAAACAAACAAATTAGTATTGAACAATAAAATTGCTGCAATTATTGAGCCAATTGCGCCCTTGATCGCAAAGCCCTTTATATATTTTAATCTTTTGTTCATATTTTATTTCCTCTACGAAAGCATTTGTAATAAAACTAAAAAAATTATATTTACTACAGGTATTAAAAAAAATATTCCTATTAACATTAAAGCAGACACACTAAGCCCGCCAATAGCAGTGCCTCCAATCATTCCTAACAACATTATGGTTGAAAACAAAAACAATGGACCAGCAATAACAACAGCAGAATAAATGTCTCCAAAAGTTTCTGCTTTTTTATTCATTTTATCAAGCATAAGGTTGTACATAAACTGAGCATGTTCTGCTTTCTTTTTCATAAAATCAGAAATGGACCCACCTGCTTGTATATTTGACTTAAGTTCTCTTAAAAACTTTTTAAGTTCTAAAGAAGGTGTTTTTTCTGAAACAATATCTATGGCCTCTAGTAAAGAAATTCCTAAATTGTCTATATAGTGTGTAAGTTTATTAAGTTCCTTATTAACATATGGCGTTTCTTTACTTATTGAAGCTGTATGAAACATAGCTTCTGGTGGTGCACCAGATTCAGCAATACTTGACATACTTAATATAGATAAAGAAAAATTATTTTTTATTTGTTCTGTTTTTGTCATAACATCAATATATGGTTTAACCATTGCGTAAATAATCACACCTAAAAAAACAAAAATACCAATAATAAATAAAATAAAAATATCTTCTAAAGAATTAGTTACAACTAAAAACAGACTTCCAAAAAACAACAACAAAATAGTTGCAAACACAGCAAAAAAAAGATATTTGGACATATAATAATCAAGATCATCTAGATTATCTGATTGTTGCAATTTGAGTTCTATTTCTGGAATTTGAATTTTTTTAGTAATAGGCATAAATAACGTATACATCTGTTCTTCAAACTTATCTGGTTTCTTTTTTGGAATTGTCTTTTCTTTTTTCATATTTACAGATATTTATTCGTCATTTTATTATATATAATATAAGTAATGGTTTTTAATACTTTACTAATCTTAAAAACTACATCAAAAACTCAACAATATCTTTATTTTTAAGAATATAATTTTTAGAAACTTTTTGACCATTATACTTAGAACTACCCCAAACTCTTGCAGATTTAAGATTCTTATAAATCGTTTTATGTATATCTTTTGAAGCATCCATAACAGTTGAATTGTTATCTAAAACTAATGGTTCTTTTACATCTGCTTTTTTACCTGGTTTTTTTGTATAAACAACAATTTTATCTAGCATATAAAAGATTTCATCTGTTAGATCTTCTTTTTCTTCTAAATCATAGATTTTTATTTTTTTATAAATATTTGTTTTTTTTTTAATATTGTTAATAGGCAAAGATACACAAATCGCTTTCATATACTTTGCTCTTGGATTTATTAATAACAACAAATCGTCCATATCTATTTTTTGATTTAAAATAAAGGTATGTGATCTATATCCTGAATCTCTTAAAAGATTTATTGCTTTTTGTTTATCTATTAAAAGATTATGTTGATTAACAAAAGAGACGCCAACAAAATCACTTTTTACAATCTTTACATTTGGTCTTTTTTTAGTTAAATAAACATCTTGTTTTTCTAAGTTTTCTAACAACAAATCTATTTGATAAAATTGACAATCACTAATAACCAACACTAAAGCATCTGCAACTCTTATCATCGAATAAACTTGAGACATTAGTTCTCCACCATCTAGAAAAGAAGGGAGTTCTACTAGCTGAATGTGTGCACCTCCATAATTTAAGGTGCCAATCTCTGGTTTAGTGGTTGTAAAAGGGTACGCTGCAATTTCTGGTTTTGCATTTGTTATT
Organism: Candidatus Iainarchaeum sp.; assembly: GCA_003559395.1. Taxonomy (GTDB): domain Archaea; phylum Iainarchaeota; class Iainarchaeia; order Iainarchaeales; family CSSED10-239; genus CSSED10-239. Next base: position 10,037 of record PWLL01000014.1, read on the forward strand.
TCTGCTAAAAAAGTGCTTTTTCCAGAATTTGGCAAACCTACCACCAAAACCTGACCAGCTCCTTCTTTTTTAATATTTATTGTATGTCCTGTTTTTTTTGCAGCTTGTGTTTGTTTTTCCATCTTTGATTTTAAACTTGCAATCTTTCTACTAAGATCTTTTCTTAGATTTTCTGCACCTTTATGAGAGGGGGCTGTAGAAAGCATTTCTTGCAAGCCAATTAACTTTTCATCATTAGTTTGTGCTTCTTCATACTTTTTTTTTGCATTTGCAAATTCATAATTTACGTTTGCGGGCATGGTTAGTTTTACCTCATTTAAGAATTTTTAAAATTAACAATTCTTCAAAAAACAATTTTTTTTTATTTATTATTTTTACAGAAAATTCTTTTTTTATATTTTTGATAATTCTTTCAGGATTATTTAAAGAAGAAATCAAAAGATAACAAACCCCTTCTTTTTCTAAAAACTTATTAAGATTTTTAAGAAACTGATCTATTATTTCCGAACCTTCTTTTCCTCCATCTGTTGCTATTGCTTCTTTATCTTTTAGATTTATTTTTTCTGAAGGAACATATGGGGGATTAAAAACAATCACATCATATTTTTTATTTATGTTTGTAAAAAGATTTGATTTTATAACGTTTATGTTTAAGTTTTCTTTATCTACTAAATTTTTAAAATAATCAATCACATCTTCGTTAATATCACAACAATCAACCATGTTAATTTTCTTAGAAAGATAAAGAGAGATTATGCCTGATCCAAAACCAAGCTCAAGGGTGTTTTTATAATTATTTAAAGCTTCTTTTTTTAAAGCATCTAACAAAAGAAAAGTATCATCTGAAGGAAGATAACAGGTTTTTGGTAGATTTAAAGAATAATCGTCATATCTGTATATTGTTTTTAAAGTTGTTTCTTGCATAAATATATTATTACTATAAATCTTCTTTTAAACCTATTTTCTAGAAAATAACAATCTTTTTATTTGCTTTCAACCTACATTATATTTTATGAGTAAAAAATATATAGACGTACACACACACTATGCCTTCAAAGACTATGAAGATCTTAAAAAAATTTATGAAACAGAAAATATAGTTGGCTTGTGTTCAAGCACAGACCTTCATTCATATAAAGATTTAGAAAAACTAAAAGAAAAAAACATAAACAACCTTTTCTTTTCCCATGGCCTTTATCCAGACGTACTTAATAACAAAACCCTTGAAGAATGTTATAAAGAGCTAGACCAAATAGATTTTTCAAAAGGTATAGCTATAGGAGAAATAGGTCTTGATAACAAAATAACAAAAGACAAACAAAAAAGAGAAGAACAGAAAAAACTCTTTGAAAAACAATTAGAAATTGCAGAGTCTAAAAAACTACCAGTTGTTGTTCATAGCAGATATGCAAGCAAACACGTTCTAGAAACCCTCACAAACTTCAAAATACCAACTATTCTTCATTGGTTCTCAGGAACAGACAAAGAAATTGATGAAGCTTTTTCTAGAGGTTATTTTCTTTCTCTTAACTATGATAGAACAAAAGTAAACATAACAGAAGAAAATATAAACCAAATATTTATAGAAACAGATTATCCTATACCTTACAACAACAAAACTAACATTCTTAATATTAAAGAAGCCTACAAAATAGTAGCATATAAAAACAGTTTGAATATTAATTATTTACAAGAGAAAATACAAGAAAACTTTTATAGACTATTTAAGATAAAAATATGAACTTTTATGAAATTTAAAAAACAAGAACTAAATGATTTGTTAATAGCTTGGTTAGGGATATCTGTATGTTTCACTATTATCTTAGGCGGATATAGTTTATTGCTAGGAGATTTAATACCAATAATAAAAGGAGAAATTCCTTTTAGTTTTATATCTTTTTTAACTTTATTATTTGTTAGTTTGATAGTTACTGGTTCTTCTTTTATCTTACACGAACTAGCACACAAATATGTTGCAATTTACTATGGAGCAAAAGCAAGGTTTGTTATGTGGATTCAATATATTGTTGGAGCGATCTTTGTTTCTTTCTTTTTAGGGTTTATATTTATTGCTCCAGGAGCAGTATATATTTATGGAAAACAAGTATCTATTAAAGAAAACGCAATCATTTCTTTAGCAGGCCCACTAACAAACATAATAGTTGCTTTTTTGTTTTTAGTAAGTGCTCTTTTTGGAATGCCTGGTTTAATCGTGGCTTTAGGTTTTCAAATAAACCTATGGATTGCTTTTTTTAATCTTTTACCAATAGGTCCTTTAGATGGAAAAAAGATAATGATGTGGAGTCCATTGATTTGGGGAATTATGATTGCAATTCCTGTGGTAATTATATTTTTTTAAAAAAACTATGAAATATAGTTTGCAATATCTGAATCTGATTTAAAGGAATCATAATAATTTATTTGTTCTTTTGAAACAGTTGGTTTTAATTTTTTAAGAACATTTAAGATATGATCTTGAGAAACTTTTGTTTCTTTATAGTTGTTTTCTTTTATAGCTAACAAAGTTGCTTCCTTTATTAAAAGATTAAGATCAGCTCCAGAAAACCCTTCAGTTTTATCTAAAATTTCTTCTAAATCTATTTTCTTACAAGGAGTTTTTTTAAGAAATAAAGAAAGTATTTGTTTTCTTTCTTCTCTTTTAGGAATATTAAACTCAATAATCTTATCTATTCTTCCACTTCTCATAAACGACTTGTCTATTAGTTCTGGTCTATTTGTTGCTGCAACAAAAATAATATCTTTAATAGAAACATTATCAAGCTCTGTTAACAACTGATCTAAAACCTTGGGCTGATTTTCAGAACCTTGTTTTTCAAGAGCAAGAGAATCAATTTCATCAAAAAACAAAATACATGGCGAAACATCTCTTGCTTTTTTAAAAATATCTCTTATGGTTTTTTCTGATTGTCCAAGCCATTTATTTAATATCTCAGGACCCTTTACAGAAATAAAATTAATTCCAAAAGACTTTGCACAAGCTTTTACAAACATTGTTTTTCCTGTACCTGGCGGGCCATACAACAACAAGTTTTTAGGAACTTTTAGGTTCATTTTAGATACAACTTCTTTTTTATTTAAAGACAATTTTACAATATCTTCAATAATTTCTTTTTGAGAAGATAAAGCACCAACCTCTGACAAATCAATTTGTGGAACTTCAACAAAAACTTCTCTTAAAGCAGATGGTTGTACAACCTTTATCGCGTGATTAAAATCTTTGTTACTAAGTTTTAGATTTTCGATTATTTTAGGTGTTTGTTTTTCTGGATCGCTCATTGTTGAAATTGCTTGAGTTATACAATAGATTCCAGCTTCTTTAACCAAAGCAGCAAGATCAGCACCTATATACCCGTGTGTTTTTTGTGCAATTGTTTTTAAGGAAATATCTTTTGATAAAGGAACGTTTCTAGTATGTATCTTTAAGATATCAAGTCTTCCATTTTCATCAGGCACACCAATTTCTGCTTCTCTATCAAATCTTCCTGGTCTTCTTAAGGCCACATCAATATCCTGCGCTCTGTTGGTTGCACCTATAACAACAACGTCACCTCTTTCACTCATTCCGTCCATAGACGCCAACAATTGAGCAACAACTCTTTTTTCTACTTCACTAACCATCCCTTCTCTTTTAGAAGCAATAGCATCAATCTCATCTATAAAAATAATTGTTGGAGAAGATCTTTGTGCATCTTCAAATATTTTACGTATTTTTTCTTCTGCTTCACCTACAAACTTGGCCATTATCTGTGGGCCATCAATAGAGATAAACTTTGCATTAAGTTCAGTTGATATGGCTCTAGCCAACAAAGTTTTGCCAGTTCCTGGTGGGCCATACAATAACACGCCTTTAGGGGGTGTAATATTTAACTTTTTAAAAAAATCTGGATATTTGATAGGCAATTCGACCATTTCCCTTATAGATTCTATTTCTTTCTTAAGTCCTCCAACATCTTCATAACCAATAATTTGTTTAGTTTGTATTTTTTGTTTTGGTTTTGTGTGTATGGTTAAGTTAGTGGCCTCTGACAAAACAACTGGTCCTTTTGGAGTTGTATTTGTTATAACAAACAAATAGCCAGTACCAAAAAGATTAATCATAACATTATCACCAGAAACAAAAGATCTTCCTAAAAAATTCTTCTTAACAACCAAGTCATAGTTATCATACATAAACTTAACTTCCTTTACAGGAGACAAAGTTATTTGTGTTGCGTTTGGTGGATCAATTTTTTGAATTTCAACAAAATCACCTATAGATACTCCTGAGTTTTGTCTTATATATTGATCCATTCTTATAATATTTTCTTGTGAAGATGTATTTTCTGGCCATACTTGTGCAGTTGTTGTTTTTTTACCATCTATCTCAATAATATCTCCAGAAACAATGTTTAGTTTTTGTTTTACAGAGATGTTTAAGGTAACTATATTTTTTCCAACATACTCTTCTTGAGCTTCCATTACTTTAAGTTTTATTGTGTTTTTCATA
>PWLL01000082.1 GCA_003559395.1 Candidatus Iainarchaeum sp.
AAATCGAACACTGCTTGAATCATACCAGAATTTTTAACATTAACTCTATGATGCAGGCAAAATATAAATATTTTACCTACAACCCCAATCTACGTTTATTGAACGGTGTTATCCCTGATTCCGTACCAAACATCGTATGGAGAAGGTATCTCTCTTCATCTTTCGTATGGTCAAACGCTTTTACGGGCTTATCTATCCCATTAATCTGTGATTTGGCATCCCATACATATTGTGAGTATTCTCTGATGGTTTCTGGACAATTACTCAGAATTTTATACCTGTTTGTTGAAAGCATCCGTGCCTGCGTCCGTATTCCATTAATCACATCATTGTTGGGAGAATAAATATTCCTAAACCCATCTCTCTTTAATTGTGTAATGAATGATAATGCTGATGGATCTACAAAAATGCGCTTTGGAATGAGGTCACCAATAAAACCACTTAAATCTTCGGAATAATCGGTATCCGTCTTCTGATATCGTTCTTTTTGTGAATCGAAAAAGTATTCCTTTATCTTATATACAATTCCGTTATATATCACATATAATCCGAATGCTGTAGGATTGGTCGTGCCATAATCAACCGATACGTAATAGTGCATGTTTGGTGAGAGATTGAAAGGTAACTCGTTTATGACATGCAAATCGTGGTCAAACATACTATACACGACACCTTCTGCAAGCACCCATTTTCCTTCAATATACCGATCATACCAGACTCCTGTATATTCCTTTTTCAATTCTCGCACGAATACAGGGTCTAAAAAAGGATTGTCATCTATTGTATAAGTAAAATGTTTTATATCAAGAACATCATCTTCATTGAGGAATTTTAAAAGCCAGTGATATGGACTCTCAGAATTGCATGTTCCATCGAATTTAGCCCCGAATCCTGATAACCTTGATTTCAACATCTGAAAAAACGATTCGGGCCAAGTCGTTATTTCATCGCCATACGCATAAACAAGCCCCATACCCTGAATCTTTGAAACAGCCCGTTCATCGTTTGCACCGACAATATAACACTGTTTACCGAAGATATTTACATTTCCGTCACCATATACATCTGAAACATATTTCTTCCCATAAAATATACGAAGTGGGTCTAATACGTTTCGTTTCAATGTTCTTTCCGTTTTTCCTATGAGAAGTCGGTTCCCTTCTGGCTGTTGTCGCATCCTGACAGGTAAAATAAAGAAAGATCCGTAGGTCTTCCCACTTCTCACCGCACCCGATGAAATATTCCAACGTGAATTTGCATTAGCAATGTAATTCAGTTGTTTATCGGAAATACCAACTTTATCAAAATGTTCTATCATTCTGAAACCGTTTCGTCACTCTTATATTTCTTCGATTTCTGCATGAGTAATTCGATAAACTTATCCAATTTGTCTTCCGTTATATCGGAAACTACATCAGAGAGCTTCAATAAGTCAATTCTTGTCTTTTCTACGTTTAATGCTGTTTTTAAGTCGTTATCTCTGATTGACTTGCTATATAGGTTCTCCAATCGGTGTCTTGCTTTCCCAAATTCCTCCCTTTTATCTATTTCACAGAAAGCAGCCATCTCTTTTCGAGCAACTTGAATGTCCAAATCAATGGCTTTATCGCTAACTCTCCAATGTCGTTTGTCCTTTGCCTGTTTTATAGCATATTGAAGGATGTCTCTTCTCTGAAACCCATCCAAAAGCATGTGAAAAACAATGCGTCTTCTCTCGGCTACCAATATTGAATTATTCTTTACTCCTTTGCGTCTTGGGAGTTTTGGTATTTTATCATCACTCATTTTATCACCGCAACATAGTCTTTGATAGTATATTATCCTTTATATGGGTTGCTATTGCTTTCATCAATAACGGAGGAACAGAATTACCAATCCTTGTATATGCCGCCTGCAAATTCTTACGAACTTTTAAATCACCAGCAAGTTTGAAATCATCAGGAAACGATGATAATCTCTTATATTCAAGAACGGAGTGGACTCTGGTGTATTTTGGGTGGCATGTTCCCCGTCCAAGATGATACCCTGTAGCATTTAAGGTTCTGGATGGTCTATCCCAATAATTTCTGCTTGAAGCAAAACGATATTTCTCTCCTTCCTTGGCATTTACAGCCCGATACCAATTCTTTGGAGATCCTTTCCCTTTTGGTGATTCATCCAACCAGACATGATCAATTTCTGGTCGCTGAGTATTATCCAAATCGCCAATAATCGCAGAAACCGGAATCGGTTGGGTTTGTGGCTTCGGGTGGCTCGGTTCTATCCCCAAATCCTCCCGAACACCAATAAAAATCAATCTTTCCCGTGCCTGCGGAACCCCATAATACTTAGCGTTCATCAATCGGACGGATACACGGTATCCAGATTGCTTAAGATCAGTTAATATATCTTTAAAAATAAGCTTCATATTTCCCTTAACCAATCCAGAAACATTCTCCATAACAAATGTCTTTGGCTTCAATCCACGCAATAATCGCACATATTGATGATACAATTGATTCCTGTTATCAGAAAATCTACTGAACCCTGCTGTAGAGAATCCCTGACATGGCGGCGATCCATCGAATAAATCCAGTTCCCCCTCTACTAATCCGGTTCTTTCAAAAACCTCTTCTAAACTGAGATCATTAATATCCCCGTGATAAATAGGGGTATTTGGGAAATTGAGTTTGTAAGACTCAACCGCATGAGCATCAAACTCCACTGCTAAGAGAACTTTATACCCGGCTAAGGTATATCCTAAAGAAGAACCGCCACACCCGGAAAAGGTTGATACAACCTTAAATTGGGAATTCATGACCACACTCAGGACATTGTGTTTTCTTAATATTCATCCCCTTTACAATTTCCTCCGTAAATTCTTTCTCTTCTTCCGGTAACTCCACAGATTTCATGATTTCTTCACGAACAGTATCCTCAAACCCGAGGGTATTAATATCGTAATTATCCTCAGATAAATCATAGAATTCCATTCGGAGCAAATCTATATCCCAACTAGCAATTTCACCCAATCTATTGTCAGCAATTCGATATGCTTTCTTCTCACTTTCAGTAAGTCCAAAAACCTGAGTAACTTCAGGACACACCGACCAACCAAGAGATTTCATTGCTTTGACTGTAGTATGACCTGTAATTAATTGCATATTCTCATCTACAGTCACAGAATTCTTAACAAACCCAAATTCTCGTAAAGATTCTTTAATCTTCAATACAGCATCGTCATTTTTTCTGGGATTCCGTGCATAAGGGATTAAATCATCTAATGGAACATCTTTGAGTTCCTTCTTTTCAGTAAGCATATCATGACTCCGTGATATATTCAGCCTTACTATACTCAGATTTTGTCGTTATCACTCGTAAAAACTCGTTTCTTGTCAATCCAGACAATCTAAATACTTCTTCTGGACGCATCTGTAATTCTCTCGCAATATCATGAACCTTCATACCATCGTTAATCATTCCGTTAATTATCGCTCTCATAGGTTCCAATAAATGCTGTCCTCTGGCACGATTATGAGTAATGGTTCCCATAATATCATCCTTTTCATTATCGTGTTCAACGATAACAACAGGCACTTTACCGTTTAACATTGAATTAAGCGGTTCCTGCCCGGCTAAATGCCATCTATGAAATCCGTCAATAATCGTATTATCTGGACGAATTACAATCGGCATTGTCCAGCCGTTCTTCAATATGGACTGTAAAAGCAAATCCAAATTCTGTTGGGTGACTTTATTGGGATTGTAGTTATTTGGCTTTAAATCGTCCCTATTTACTATCTTTACGTTGG
>PWLL01000033.1 GCA_003559395.1 Candidatus Iainarchaeum sp.
AGGGTTTTCTTGTTGTCATCACAAGGGGTACCCTGTACCATAAAGATGTTTGAAAGGCGGTTTCGCCCTGCAATTTATATTGAAAAAAAAGGAAAAAACCATGAATACAGCAGTCAGCCCTGACTCGTATGGTGCCAGTGCTATAAAGCTTTTGAAAGGCCTTGAGCCTGTACGAAAGCGTCCAGGTATGTATATCGGTGGCACGGATGAAAAGGCCTACCATCATTGCCTGTGGGAAATTATCGATAACTCAGTGGATGAAGCTCTGGCCGGTTTTTGCAAGAACATCCAAGTCGAACTGTTTGATGATGGCTCGGCCTGCGTAAAGGATGATGGTCGCGGCATTCCTGTTGACATCCATCCTGAAGAAGGCGTGTCTGCTGCCACTCTGGTATTTACAGAACTGCATGGCGGCGGCAAGTTTGACAATGACAGTTATAAAACATCAGGCGGTCTGCACGGGGTTGGTGCCTCGGTTACTAATGCGTTATCAGAATTTCTAGATGTGCGAATCAAGCGCCAAGGCGGACTTTATGGCCAGGATTTTCGCAATGGCGGCGAACCCGTTCAACCGGTTGAGCGCCTTGAAGAGCTCAAAAATCCTGAAGAACGCGGAACCCAGGTGCACTTTAAGCTTGACTTGACTCATTTTGAAAAAGAGGTGGCAGGCTTTGATCGTCAAACCATTCTTCAGCGCATCAAGACCGTTGCCTACCTGACGCCTGGCCTTACGTTGACGCTGATTGATTACCGCACACCTCGACAAGCGGCAGCGACAGATCAGGCCGAATCAGAGGATGCTGATAAAACAGAGGCAGAAATGTCTGCTGAAGATATGTCGTCAGTGGCCATTGCTGAAGCTGCACCGGAACCTCTTGTAGACAGCTATTGCTTCGAATCCTTCACGCAAATCCTGGATGAGCTTGGCGTTCATTCTGGCGATGCGCAAAGCGTCACCATGAACGCAGAGCGTACCGAAGAAATTGACGGTGAAGGCGAAGTTGAAGTTCGTGTAGCGCTTCGCTGGCACAAGCGCAAAGGAAAAATCGCAGCCTATGCCAACAATATTCCCACCAGCGAAGGTGTTCATCTAACTGGGTTGACCACAGCGGTGACCCGTTTCATGAACCAGTATGCGGCAGACAACAATCTATACGACAAGAAAAGTCAGCGTTTTTCGACGAGCGATGTCACTGAGACGCTAGTGGCCGCAGTGTCAGCCAACATTCCAGACCCAAAGTTCTCTGGTCAGACGAAAGACAAGCTCACCAATCAGGGCGTACAGGGCGCGGTATCGCGTGCGATTACCGCAGAGTTGAAGAAGGTTTTTGAAGAAAACCCGAAAGATGCCAAGGCAGTCATTGCTGACATCAAGCTGTCCAATAAAGCTCGTGAGGCGGCAGAAAAAGCTCACGACCTCGTGGTTGATCGCAAGTCCATTATTGCCAGCACCTCACTCCCCGGCAAGCTTGCAGACTGCCAGGAAAAGGATCCTAAGCAGTCTGAAGTATTTATTGTGGAAGGGGATTCGGCGGGCGGCTCGGCCAAGCAAGGACGAGATCGTCATTATCAGGCCATACTCCCCTTAAAGGGGAAAATTCTGAACACCTACCGGGCGGATGCGGTTCGCACTATCAGTTCGGATGAGGTGAAAAACATCATCCAGGCTTTAGGGTGTGGATACAAAACAGACTTTAACATCGAAAAACTGCGCTATCACAAGATCATCATTCTTTCAGATGCTGATGTGGATGGTGCACACATCACAACGCTTGCGTTGACATTTTTCCACACCTACTACCCCCAGATGATTACCGAAGGGCATGTTTTTGTCGCCTTGCCGCCTTTGTATCGGGTGACCCGCAAGGGGCAAGAGGCTCACTACCTGAAAGATGAAGCTGAACTAGAAGACTTTCTGGAAGCGCAAGGTGATCAGGCCGAGAAGTGGCAGGCGCAACGCTTCAAGGGTCTAGGTGAAATGAACCCTGAGCAACTTTGGGAGGCGGCAATGGACCCTCGGACGCGCCAGCTTGCACAGGTTTATTACAGTGAAGGTGGGCCGGAAGAAGATGACTCTGTATTTGAATTGCTCATGGGTCCAGAAGTGGAGCCGCGTCGTGCTTTCATTGAGTCCAATGCCTCTTATGCCAGTCTCGATATTTAAAACCACAAGGATCAAGCAATATGTCAACTCACGAAACTGCGATTGAAGATATGAACGCGCCTTTGATCAGAATGCCGGTAAGAGATGTGATGAAAACGTCTTACCTAGATTATGCCATGAGCGTGATTACCGAACGTGCGCTTCCCGATGGTCGTGATGGACTAAAGCCGGTGCATCGCCGCATCCTGCATGCGATGCACAATCTAAAAATAGGGCCTCAGTCATCTTATAAAAAATCCGCCAGGGTGACCGGTGAGGTGATTGGTAAATATCACCCGCACGGTGACTCGGCGGTTTACGATGCAGCGGTGCGCCTTGCGCAACCCTGGAGTTTGCTGCATCCGCTGGTGGACGGGCAGGGCAACTTTGGCTCTATTGATGGAGACAATCCTGCTGCCATGCGTTATACCGAAATGCGTATGACGCAAATGAGTTATCAGATGTTTAACGACATCGAAAAAGAAACGGTTCGATTTATTGATAACTATGATGGGACAGAAAAAGAGCCCGAGGTCTTGCCTTTGGCCTTTCCTAATCTCTGGGTTAACGGTGGATCGGGCATTGCTGTTGGCATGGCATCCAACGTGCCGCCGCATTGTCTTGAAGAAACGCGCCAAGCCTTTATGGCCTGGCTCGAAGATGAGGACGTTGCTTACACGGATCTGGCCAAAATCATGCCCGCCCCTGACTTTCCAACGGGCGGCCTGATCCATGGGCTAGATGGCTATCAGCAAGCTCTAGAGACAGGTCGAGGCCGAATCAAGCTGCGAGCACGACACCATATTGAAGAACTCCCTGGCAAGCGCAAAGGGGATCGCATTGTTATTACGGAAATACCTTATCAAGTTAACAAATCGGTATTGACAGAAAAGATTGGCAATCTGATTAAAGAGCGCAAAATTGAAGGGGTAACTGATTTGCGCGATGAATCCAATAAAAAAGGGGTTCGTATTGTCATAGAGACACGCGCAGATGCAGATGCCGAAAGCCTTATGTTGCAACTGGTCAAGATGACAGACCTCGAGGTCAGCATCCACTACAACGTCCGCGCCTTGGTTCGCAAAGGGAAAGGCAAGGACATTTTGAGTGAAGACGGTGAAGTGGTCGGCCAGGAGCCATCACCGGCTCAGCCCAAGCTTTTAAGTCTCAAGGAGGTCTTTGAGACTTTCAGAGATCATCGCTTGGAAGTGATCGAGGCGCGTACACGATATGACTTAAAGAAAGCCTTGGCACGGCTCCATATTCTCAACGGCTACCTGTCAGCCTTGAGCCGCTTGGATGATACGATTAAAACGATTCGTGATTCAGAAAGCCCGGCTGTCGCTAAAGGTGCATTGATCAAGCTTCTTTGGATTGATGAAATCCAAGCCCAGGCTGTGCTTGACCTAAGGCTGCAACGCTTGACAGGGATGCAGATCGAAGAGATTCAAGCAGAGAACAATCGTCTGCGAGCCCTGAGCGATGATTTGCAGGATATTCTTGATCGACCAGAGCGCCAGCGAGCGATCATGGTGGATGAGCTGAATAAGGCTGTTGACACCTTCGCCCGTCCACGCTGCTCTGAAGTAGCTCATGATCTTTCGGAAATCACGCGTGAAGACCTGATCCCA
>PWLL01000061.1 GCA_003559395.1 Candidatus Iainarchaeum sp.
GGCTCCGGTTGGTACTGTTCAACAAACTATTGCTACTCAGGGTAGTGGTGTTTATATTGGTGGTAAACCTGCGAGTAGTGTTACTGTTCCTGATAGTGGTGTTGGTAAGATTGGTGGTGTTGGCGTTTCTAAAGGCGGTGGTGGTTCTGCACCCGCTCCTAGAACTTTTGTTGCTCCAAGAGTAAGTAGTGTTGATGATACAATAAAAAAATTAGATTCTAAAATTCCTAGTGTTGTTGAAAAACCAGATTCTGGGAAAAGCAGGATAGTAGATATTGTTAGTGGTAAAAGTTTTGTTGATGAAAAAATTCCTAGTGTGGGGGAGACTATTACTAGACAAGCGGGTGGAGATTGGGCTTTGCCTTCTACTTTTTTTCAACAACAACAAAGGCGTGAATTGTTGGCCGAGGTTGAGAAGGCTCGTAGTGTTCAAGAAGCTAGGGTTGAGAGTGTTGTTAGTAGTGTTAGTGATTATGAAGCAAGGGTTAAAGATTTTGAGGATAGGTATGGTGGGCGACAGTTAACTCAAGCTCAGTATAATCAAGCTATGAGGGAGAAAGCTGTGCTTGATGCTGAGCGTTCTAGTATTAGTGCGAGTGTTGCTAAGGCTAATGTTATGGGTAAGGTTTTGGAGAAACAGTTTCAAGATTTTCAGGTTCGTCAACAACAAATAGAAAGACAAGCGATGATTGATGCTTCTACTCGTGCTCAAAAGCAGGATGTGGTTAGGAGGGTTCTTGGTGTTAGTGAGCCTATTGTTTCGGATATGGGTTTGAGGGATTCTAGGGTTTCTATTATTGCTCCTACTCTTAGTGTTAGTGAGCCGAAAGGTTTGAGTGTTAAGGATACTGTTATTACTAGTGGGAGAGATTTGCCTAGAGGAGATAAAATTCCTGTTATTACTGCTGGAGAATTAATGGATCCTATAAAAGGGTATGGTGCTATTGGGTCTGGTTTAACTCTTGAAGCTCAAGCTTCTCAACCTTTTCAAAAAGGAAGAGGATTAGATGTTAAAGAAGGAATAAAATTTGTGGGTCTTGGCATTGCTAGTGTTCCTGGAAGATTCGGGCAATTAATTGGTTCGGGAATAGGAGACGTTTTAGGAAGCAAAAAAGGAGTAAAACTAATTGAAGACAAACCATTCATTTATGTTACATCAACAGGTCAAAGAATGGTTAGTGAAGTTTATTCTCCAAGCAAAGCTATTGCTGTTTTAAAACAAGATTTTAAAACAGATCTTTTTAGAACTGTTGTTAGGGGGGTTAGTGAAGCTTTAATAATGTTGCCAGGAGCAACAGCACTTTCTAAAATAGGTTCTAAATCACTTTCTCAAGTAGGAGGTATTAAAAAAGTGTTTATTCCTGCTGAATCACTTGTTACCAAACCTGTTTTGACTGGTGTTCAAAGGTTTCCTACTGCTAAAGGAGCAGTTCAAGCTTTAAAAGATTTTGAAAAAACTCCTTACAAAACTGCTTTGCCTACTGGAAAAAAATATGTTTATTCTGCAACAGATTACCCTTTTACTCCTTTAACAGGAAGAAAAATAGTTGTTACAACGGGGAGGGGATTAGAAAAAGGAGTTGATGTACCTGGTTTGTATGCAAGTATTAAAGGAGTTTCTCCTTACTTTTTAAGAATAAAAAAACAATTTGGATTAGATTATTCTTTACCCACCAAGATTTTTCCAAGAAGCTTGTTACCTGCTAAACCAAAAATACTCGCAATACGACAAGTACCTTCTCGTCTTCCTGCTAGTGATAGGATTACTCTTGCCAAAGCTCAAGCAGCTTTTGGAAAGACACCCAAAACTCTTGCTCTAGCTAAACAAAAGAGTCGTTTATTAGATGCTACTATTGCCAAAACAGCAACTGTTAAACCAGGAAAACCAGTTCTTAGTCCTGCTCTTGAATTGGGTTTGAAACCAGAAGCCGAAGCTGTTATTAGGGTGGGTTCACAATTAAAAAGAGTTGGTTTAGATTCTTTGTGGCAAAGGTTGACTGGTTATAAGTTTTATACAAAAATAGACGGTGTTCAAGTACCTATTTATGAAATGGGTGTTGTAAAAAGTGTTGTTGGAAAAGGAACACACAAAATTGGTTTACAACAAGCAATAGATGCTAAAAAATATGCTTCGAGTAGTCCTCTCGTTTCAGAAAAAGCTTTGGTTAGTTCAAGTAGTTTGAGTACACTTGGTGCTGGTGCGAGTAGTGTTATACAACCAATTTCTAGTTCTAACATTCAAAGTGTTTCTAAAGATTTTGTTAATAATTCTTCTTCAGTTTATCGTATTCCTAGTTCTTTAAAAATTAGTTATACTTCTCCTAAAATACGACAAGTTAGTATTGTTAGCGAACCAAAGTATTCTGTTCAACCAAGTGTTTCTAGTTATCCTACTCCATCAAAATCTAGTTCTAGTCCTCTTGATTCTAGAGTTTCAAGTGTTTCTAGTTATCCTAGTCAACCAGTTTATTCTCCTAGTGTTAGTAAAAGTATTAGTAGAATGAACAGTATTGTTTCTCAAATAAAAAGTGGGTATTCTACTTCAAAGGTTAGTAGTGTTAGAACTCCTAGTTTTTCTAGTTACCCAAGTTATCCTTCAAGGGTAACCCCAACAACTCCTCCTATTGTTCCGCCTCCTCAAATAATTTCTTACCCTAGATTGGGGGGGTTTAAATTGTCTAGTAAAGGGGGAGAAATGAGAGAAGCGTATAAGGTTGTTGCTAGAGTTAGAGGAGAAGACAAAATACTAAAAATAGGTGTTCCAAAAAACCTTGCGAAAAACGTGGGGTCTCGTTTTGTCGGAGAAACTCCTGCAAGATCTTTCAAAATAGTAAAAGTAGGAATGACTACTAGAAAAGATGTTCCAATAAAAATGCCAATGTACAAGTTCAGAGAACCTGTTTCGCTTGGAAGTGTTGCTAAAAAAGGGTATCGTTTTGTAGAAAAAACTAAGTATGCGATAGAATCTCCTGGAGAAAAAAGAGGAATACCCGGAAAAGCTCAAGCATTAAGAAGAGCAGGTCTTTTAAAAACAAGGAAAGCAAAATTGCCAAAAATACCAAAAAAACTAGTTTAAAAAGTATTAATATTTTTTGTTTTAAAAAAACATACCCCTTAAGGGTAGTTTGATCTTATATATTATATGAATTATGAGAGGTTTTAAAAAATGGGTTTTAGTGAAACGTTATCCTTTGGTATAGAAGGCATTATTGGAATCTTCATTTTCATAATTTTTTTCTCAGCTTTGGCTCCGAGTGTAATTGGACATATTCAGAATAATAGTTCGTCTATCGGTTTGCCTGAAGCAACGATACTAATTTTTAGTTTGTTAGCGTTGTTGTTTGTTCTGGGTGTTTTTATGAGAATGTGGAAGAAATTGACTCAACCAGAGAGGCCTGAGTTTGTTTACTAATTTTTTTTTTGGTTGAACAAACTCTTAGTGTTTTTTTTGGGGGGTGTTTGCTGGAGTGCTGTTAGGATGTGTAATATTGGTTCGATGGTTGGGAGACCTTTTGCAGGTAAGAAGAAGAAAGTTTTTTTTGAAGAAACAGAATCTTTTGTTAAGGAGGATTCTTTATGAGTTATAAACTTCTTTTTGTTGGAGTATTATTCTTGTTTTTAATAGGAAGCGTACACGCTAATTTAACAGACGACTTGGTTTCTTATTATAA
>PWLL01000088.1 GCA_003559395.1 Candidatus Iainarchaeum sp.
AAAATATATTTTTATAAACGTCTTCTATAATAATAACTATAATAACATATATAAACATATTTTTATCTTAAAAAACATTTGTTTAACAATAAAATACGTTTACAATTTTCTATATAAAAAAAATATAAAAATACAAATATATCTTTCTAAAGAATTATAAACAAAACATCATATAGACATACAACACTATATATTTGAAATAAAAAAACAAAGACTATTTTTTTAAAAATAACATAACTATCTTAATATTACAAAAAAAGAATATTAATAATAAAACCTATACAAAGATTAAAATTATTTAAATAAAAAAAAAGAAAGATCTTTTAAAGATCTTATCTTAAATATTGCAAAGTGTTTACAAAAATAGCATTACTTAGTCCAGGATTATAATTAAAATACAAGACTTTTCCACCAAACATAGTTTGTTTTTCAACAATTCCTGTATATACGTTTCCTGTAACTTCGTCTTTTACATATGCAATTTCTGTTCCATAGATTGGAACATTAAATGTTTCTGTATATAAATAACCAGCACTTTCTAATGCAGGAACTCTTAAGATTCCATACATTATTGGATGGTCTTCTCTGGCAGCATGTATTGTTGCTTGTATTTGAAAGCCTCTTTGACATGATGGAATTCCTCTTTGAATTGGTTCACAACCAACAGGAACAATATCTCCAAAAGTTGCCTTCCATCCTAAAACTGAAATATCTCCTGGTCTTTCGATTCCTGAGTTTCCAACAACAATCAATTTGCCTCCGTTTCTAACATATCTGGTTATTGCTTCTCCTAAGGACCGACTAATTGATTTGTCTGTTTGTAAGGATTGATCTAAAATAATTATATCAAAGTCTTTTATTCTTTCATAGGGATTATGTTCTAAAGTTTGTGCATCTGAAAATCTTATATGTTGTATTAAATCTCTATTTTCTGCATCACCTAAAACAGATCTAAATTCTTGTGTTGGACTTCCAATAACAAGAAGGGTCATACTTTTAGATCCAGTAAATAAACCTAACCCTGTCGCAAATATATTTGTTTGAAAAACTATTAACAAAACTACAACAATTACAACAACAATAGGTAAAACTGTTTCCCATTTTATTTTTGAGCCTCCAAAGGAAGTTCTTTTTCCTTTTGATGGCATATCATCTAAATCATCAAATTCGCCCATTTTTTTCACCATTAAAATTTATTTGTTCTTATGTAAAATATCATCCAATATATATATAAATATTTTGTTTTCTCTCTAAAATAATTTATATGATGATTGTGTTTTTAAAAGTATCGGATTTATTAACTTTTTAAAATTAAACAATTTCTTTTATTTTTTTAAGTGTTTTTACAAGAACATCTATTTCTTCAAAGGTATTATATAAATAAAAAGAAGCTCTAGTAACTCCTTCTTTATTAATTTTTGATACCAAAGGTTGTGCACAAAGAACTCCTGCTCTTGTTGCAATGTTTGCATAAACGTCTAACAAGGAACTAAGTTCTCTACAAGATGTTTTTTCTAATTCAAATAAAACAAGGGGTGCTTGTTTTTTAGTCTTATATGTTTTTATATTATTTTTTTCTAGTTCTTTTAAACAATATTTTAATAAATCTTGATCGTTTTTATATATTTTTTTAAAACCAATTTCTTGAAGATAATCAACAGACGCAGATAGTCCAAAGGCTCCTGCAATGTTTGGTGTTCCTGCTTCGTATTTTAAAGGTAGTTTATTCCATAGGCTTCTTTCTAAATTTACTTCTGAAATCATATCTCCTCCAAATCTAAATGGTTCAAACTTTAACAACAATTCTTTTTTTCCAACAAGCACTCCTATTCCTGTTGGTCCTAGCATTTTATGTCCAGTAAACACATAAAAGTCACAGCCAATATCTTTAAAAGAAACTTTCATATGTGGGACTGCTTGTGATCCATCAATCAAGACAAGGGCTTTTTGTTTTTTTGCAAGTTTTGTTATTTCTTTAACATTATCTATTACTCCAATTGTGTTAGATACGTGTGTTATTGCAACTAGTTTAGTTTTTTCTGAAAGTTTGTTTTTATAGTCTTTTAGATCAAGTGAATAGTCTTCTTTTATGTTTACAACTTTTAAAACAAGGTTTAGTTTTTTTGCTAAATATTGCCAAGGAACAAAGTTTGCATGATGTTCCATAATAGAAACAATTATTTCGTCTTTTTCTTTAAAGTAGTTAGAGTTATTAAGTAGATACATAACTTGATTTATTGCGTCTGTACTATTTTGCGTAAAGATTATTTCTTCTGGTTTAGCGTCAATAAAGTTTGCAATTTTTTCATGTGTTTCTTCATAAACAACAGATGCTTTAAT
This sequence comes from Candidatus Iainarchaeum sp., assembly GCA_003559395.1. GTDB lineage: Archaea > Iainarchaeota > Iainarchaeia > Iainarchaeales > CSSED10-239 > CSSED10-239. The sequence continues at coordinate 2,341 of PWLL01000088.1, forward strand.
TGATAGTTGATGATTTCCTCTATGTATGTTTGCAGGAGATTCTAAATAGTATTGATTTATTTTATCTATTACTTGTTTTGGCTTAAGACTTGTTGCAGCATTATCAAAATATATTATGTTTTTTAATATGGAAAAGTCTTTTCTTAGATAAGAAAGTGTTTCGGTCATATTTATATGTTATTAACAATCTTTTTAAATATATATCTTCTATATATTATTTGTAAAGAAAAATATTTTTCTTTTTATCTTATTTTATTAAATAATTTATTAAGAATAAATTCTATTAAAAAAGTGAATTATTATGGAAATACCAAAAGAAGTAAAATCATATTGTAAAAAATGTAAAAAACATGAGACACACAAGTTAAAAGTTTTTAAAGTTAAAAAACCAAGAGCACAATCTAAAGGTACAAGAAAAAACGTTGCAAAACATAAGTCTGGATATGGTGGAAAAGCAAAACATATAGGGACTGTTAAAAAACAAACTAAAAAGCCTGTTTTCGTTGCTGAATGTGTTATTTGTAAAGCTAAACATTATCATGTTGTACCAAAGAAAATGAAAAAAACAGAACTTACTGGTTAATTTTTTTCTTTTTCTTAAAAACAAATTCTTTTTAAAGACTTATCATGATATATATTTATAAGTATGAAGATAGATAATTATTATAAGTTTGTTGGCTCAACTTTTGGGTTTGCATATTTTATTGGAATTGTGGTTGGTGTAATCTATTCTGTTTTAGGAATAATTGTTATAGAGCAAGTAGATTTTTCTCAATTGTTCTTTTTGTCAAGTACTATTCAGTTTAGATCTGTTTTCCTTAATTTTTTTTATAATGCTATACAATTTATGTTAGTTCCTTTTTTATATCTTATTGAAAGTGTAAAATATGGTTTTTTACATGCGTCGATGCTGGTCTCACCTTTTTTAGGACAAATAAAACTACTTGTCCAGTTGTTTCCACAAATTTTTTATTTTATTACTTTTATTATTTTTTCAACTATCGGGTTAAAGTTAATGTTATTTATTATTAAATCTCTAGCAAATTTATTTTTTAATATCCAACACAAAAAAACAAAACTAAAGATTGATTTCTTTAACAAACAAGATATTCTTTTACTTTATGTAGCTCTTGTTTCTTTAGCAATTGGTGTTTTTATACAATTGTTTTTGTCTAGAATTTTTTTTATATTTTTAATTAATTTTCAATTGATTACTTATATTTTTATTATTTTAATTTATGTGATTTTAGTTAGTTTGTCTTTATATCTT
>PWLL01000006.1 GCA_003559395.1 Candidatus Iainarchaeum sp.
AGATAGAACTGGTAACTTCATCAGTATTAGAACGTGAACAAAAGAACAATCTAAATAGTGACTGCAGAGAAAAATACTTGGAGAAGATTGAATTTTTATCGAAAAAGCTGGAAGTTGCGGTCCTTGATAAGTCTCGGTTAGGACAATGTGTTACTTGTGATTCAACGCTAAGTGAGAATTTAATGGCAATTATTCTAGGGAAACAAACTTCAAATTTGAACGACTTTTATGATTACTGGATTCTTTTAACCGCTGTTACACATGGATGTCATTATTTTATCACTACAAATACAACTGACTTCATAAAAAATGATAAACAAGAAAGGTTTGAGGAATTAGGGATAAAAGTTAGAACCCCATATGATGATTCAATAATTGATGAGATATTATCAGATGTTGCTGATATTCGACCATAATTGATTTTATTTAACCGTTTGATTTCTTACCGAACTCTTTTACTATCTCATACCCTTACCAACCACCTCACATCCTCTTCTTTTATCCACACCAACCCCCCCAAGAACGCCTTTTTGAGAATAGATTGCCGAAGCTGCTGTTTGTCGGTGTAAATGTAGGTGAGTAGTCTTCTCAAGAATTATACGTTACCAGATCTTTGGATAAACTGATTGTTATTGAAATTGTTGAACAGCCAGAACAATTACTTCGTATGGGTGATATGCTTGAGAAGCGAAAAACAGCGGTATTTACATCCCCGCCATATGTCAGTGTATTTAACTTTGGTCAAGCCATATGGAATCGAGGACGCACTGATGCCAGTTACCGGAGAAGATAGCAAATCCCTTATTATACACTTGGAAGAAGACCAATGAACAAGAACACCATAATACGCTCAAAATCGACTATGGTTTTTCTCAGGCTCTTTCCCGGTCACTGTTTCACCTGATGTATGAACATATCGAAGCCAACTATGGTAATCTCCGGGGAGATTCTCAGATCATCTATCATGCTGTAAGTGCACAAGAGCCACCAGGTAAGTCTCTTGACCAACTTCGTCTTGTTCCTATATCTCTCACCATCTCTCACCCCGAAGATGCAGCAATTCTCCAAGAGCAGGGTGTTCCCAGTCTCCGGAAACACAAGCTCCTTCGGTTTGCAAATGAAGCATATGATCAGGGTGGTCTTCTCATCCAGGACGATCTTGCATTACTCCTCACAACCAGTATTCGGACAATACAGCGTGATATGCACGAGATGCGTACACAGGGTATTGTAGTACCAACTCGTGGTTCGATCCAGGATATTGGGCCTACTGTATCTCATAAAACTCAAATCGTTGAGCTCTATCTTAAAGGATACGAATACACCGAGATCGAGCAGCGTACCCGTCATACCGGCGATTCAGTTAAGCGGTATATTACTGGGTTTTCAAAAGTTATTCTGCTGTCAGATAAAGGATATACCCGCCTTCAGATCAGAGAACTCACAAACTTCTCCGAGAAGGTTATTGACGAGTATCTAGCATTATACACAACATACAAGGAGATCGGAGCTGATCGGATCTCTCAGATCACCACCCCCTCAGAAAAAAAGTTCGACACGAAAAAAGGGGGTCGGGGGGACAGCAGATGAGATCCTTAGCATCTTCTCCTGGAAAGGGGATTCAGGGTGAGATTAAACATCTTCTGGAAGAGCAATATTCATTCGTTGGGGGTGACAGAGTCCAGAATATGCTCATCGACGTTCTTATCGGGATTTTTCAGCAGTTCTCCCGCGACCCTTGGAATCTGGAAATGGGGGAGACTCTCTGGTTTGCCGTCCATATGGATGAGAAACCAGGTCCCGGAAAGAAACTGGCGGATATGAGGGTCGTTCCGGTGATCCTGTCAATCACTCACGAAGATGATAAAAAGTTGCGAGTAAACGGTTATTCTTCCAAAGAGGTTCGAAAATATCGTGTTGCTCGAATGTTGCGTGAAGCATATAGGCAGAAAGGTGTCTTGACACAGGTCGATGTGGCTGAACTGATCGGGGTGAGCGCTGGAACAATTGGAAAGGATATCAGGGAATATCAGGCTGAGCACGGAGTTATCCTGCCCTATCGTGGGACTATCCATGATATCGGTCCATCACTCACACACAAGAAGGTGATTGTTGAGAAGTTCCTCCAGAACATTCCAACACCTGACATTGCAAGAATGACTCAGCATACCGAGGAGGCCTGTGATCGATACATCAAGTCATTCAAGAAGGTGAGGATGTTGTATGAGAAGATGAAACTACGAGAAATTGCTCGAACGCTGGAAATGAGCGAACGATTGGTTCAGGAATATATCCATCTTATTGAAGGGCAAGAAGATAAGATGGAGGAAGCTAATCATGTTAGTTGAACAGATTTCTAGAGACTCTGACACATGTCGTCATTTAATATTCTGCATGAAGTTCGATATCGCAGTATAGTTTTACACCGCTTCCGATTATTTAATAAGCATACGTGTATTAAATTATTGTTTAACTTAATGAGGAATATTGAATGATAAATAATACAAACAATGCTAAAATACCGTTTGAACTCGGTGTTTGGGGTTTTTGTGCGATTATATTATCCGTATCATACCTTGCAAAGGTCGATTTCGGGATAATTGGAGTTATTTCATGGCTTGTTTTTCTGGGGGGGATTGGGTACTGTTTACTCAAAGCTCTGATTTAAAAGTCATTTTCATGTGAAATTAGTTTTCAGGCTGGGACATAACCCTGCAAAAGTACTATATTGGATAAAAGATTAATATAAGTATAGGGATCTTTGATCTGAGGTTTCAGCGGGCTTATTATGGTTAAAAAAAACTACAAACCATACCATCAGGGACAAACTATTCTGCTCCCTCTCTCTGTTGAAGACTTTATCCCGGCACTTCTCAGTGCCCGGATCATCTGGGTATTGGCGAAACTGTTCGCTCCTTTGTCAAATATTACCAGAGAGCCCTCTCTGAGCCGCTTGCTTGACTGCCGATATGTCTTTTTGAAGTGGATCTGATCATTGAGATTTCCGGGTTCGATTGTCATCCCAATTGGGACATTGATAGGGTCGGCAAGTTCTGTGACCCCAATGGTAATCTGTTTCTTATCGGGTCGATGATCACGACTATAGCCATGCTTTCCAAGCGGAGCCTTGGTACCATAAAGAACAAGGCTGGACCAGTCCATGTTGATGCTGGTATGCTCAAAATCATACCTCTCAAAAAGTACATCTTGGATGTCGGAGATGATTTCTTCCCGGTTGCCACCAAGGGTTTCAAGGACACGGTAGAGTGTTCTTTCGCTGAATGAAGGAAGGTTGAATTCAGCAAGCACTTCAGGCCGGTTGATCCATGCGTGAGACCGCTTGATGCTGAAGTTATCCGTCATTTTGTAGCTGACAAGGGCTTGAAGCAAATTATTGATATTGAAACCCCTTGTCTTGTGTTTCCCGAAAATAGAGGCGAAATCCAGGGTTTCATACAGCCTTTTAACGAGGAAAAGGGTGCCGATAGGAAAGGATATATTCTCATTTGGCTCTATCTCAATAATTCTTAGTTGTGTTTGCATTTTCGTCGATTCAAACATCACTAAGAACACACTTATTTCTTGTTAATGGCAAAGTTGGG
>PWLL01000019.1 GCA_003559395.1 Candidatus Iainarchaeum sp.
TCTCTTATCCTACTCACCCAATCCATGACTTCTCGCCAACTGGCTCTAAGGGCTTCGCTACCACACAAAACTATTGTAGCAAATAAGTTGTTGCTACGCAACCCGCATCTACTTTTGATTAACAATTGCGGCTATGCTAATCCTGACAGTTCTAAAGTACAATGCCCGAACTGTTTACGGCAAAACTTGTGATAGAGTGGATGCTTGCTTCCACGGTTCCCGCCTCATCCTGAACCGTTGTATAGTTTATGGGCGGTTTATTTTTTCGTGTAACTCTACCACAATTTCTATTATACAGATTTTTACTTGCCGTTGTCAAGCCTTAACCCATCAAATATTGACGAGATTTCTTTTCAATTTCAATAGTTAAATATTCATCACCATCGTCATTATGAGATTCTACGACAATACACACTTGATAGTCAAAGACTTGGCCCGGTTCAATCTCATCATGCAGAGGTAGCACAAACTCATGAATGCGCTCATACCACCATGGAGAGCCATGAATAGCCCGAATGTTTTCTTGCAGTATAACGACACCATCATAAGTGGTACTAGCTACTCGAATAGAGCCATGATAATTCCCCGGTTCAGGGAATAGATGGCCCCATGTAGCAGCGTATACCTTAGCTTTCTCGTGTGCTTCACAAAGTGCGAATGCGGATGCTATTGACATGTGTTAACCCTCATCAGGATACTTTTCTTTCAGCCTTTCCAGTTGTTCCAGTTCTCTTGCTTTTTGGACAGCTTTACGGGCTTTCTCATCGCGAATACGTTCCTCACGTTCTTCGGGAGTTTCCTTGCGTTGATAGAGTAGATACTCCTTGATATATGAATCAGAACTATATAGGTGATATGCCTGCTCAATGCAGTACACGGCATCTTCACCATATTCCTTGATCAATTCATCAATCTTTTCTTTCACACTTTTGAGAGTGGAATCAGCTAAACCCCCAAAACCCAAGTCTTTTTCAACGTGTTTCATTTTCATCACAGTTCCTTTAGTTGATACCGTTTGCCATCTATTTCCACGATTTTATCAGAACATGACTCTCCGGTCAACTGTTCTTTAGCTACCTCCTGACCGTTCAAGAAGTAGGATTCACGGATCAATTGACCTGAATCGTTCCATTCACGAATTGCTGGACCGTGTTCATTGTGAAATTGACTGTTCAACCAGTAGGATTCACAGATCAATTGACCTGAATCGTTCCATATACGGATTGCTGGACCGTGTTCATTGTGAAATTGACCGTTCAACCAGTAGGATTCATAAATCAATTGACCTGAATCATTAACACGTTGTTTCACTTGAAGTTCAATTGTTTTCATCACAGTTCCTTTAGCTGATACCGTTTGCCATCAATTTCCACGATTTTACCAGAACAGGACTCTACGGTCAACCGTTCTTTAGCTACCTCCTGACCGTTCAAGAAGTAGGATTCACGGATCAATTGACCTGAACTGTTCCAGTCACGACTTGCTGGACCGTGCTCATTATGCAATAGACCGTTCAACCGGTATGCTTCATAAATCAATTGACCTGAATCGTTCCAGCTACGGATTGCTGGACCGTGCTCATTGTGCCATTGACCGCTCAACCAGTAGGATTCACGGATCAATTGACCTGAATCGTTCCATATACGGATTGCTGGACCGTGCTCATTGTGCCATTGACCGTTCAAATAGTAGGATTCACGGAGCAATTGACCTGAATCACTAACTTGTTGTTCCACTTGAAGTTTAATTGTTTTCATGTTAGTTCCTTTAGTTGATACCGTTTGCCATCAATTTCCACGATTTTACCAGAACATGACTCTCCGGTCAACCGTTCTTTAGCTACCTCCTGACCGTTCAAGAAGTATACTTCACGGATCAATTGACCTGAATCGTTCCATCTGCGAATTGCTGGACCGTGCTCATTGTGCAGTTGACCGTTCAAGCAGTACACTTCATAAATCAATTGACCGGAACTGTTCCATTCACGAAATGCCGGACCGTGCTCATTGTGAGATCTACCGTCCAACCGGTATGCTTCATAAACCAATTGACCTGAATCACTAACTTGTTGTTCCACTTGAAGTTCAATTGTTTTCATCACAGTTCCTTTAGCTGATACCGTTTGCCATCAATTTCCACGATTTTACCAGAACATGACTCTACGGTCAACCGTTCTTTAGATACCTCCTGACCGTTCAACCGATATTCTTCACGGATCAATTGACCTGAACTGTTCCAGTCACGAATTGCTGGACCGTGTTCATTGTGCCATTGACCGTTCAAGCAGTAGGATTCACGGATCAATTGACCTGAATCGTTCCATTCACGACTTGCTGGACCGTGTTCATTGTGCCATTGACCGTTCAACCAGTACACTTCATAAATCAATTGACCGGAACTGTTCCATTCACGAAATGCTGGACCGTGCTCATTGTGTAGTTGACCGTTCAACCAGTAGGATTCATAAATCAATTGACCTGAATCATTAACACGTTGTTTCACTTGAAGTTCAATTGTTTTCATCACAGTTCCTTTAGCTGATACTGTTTACCATCAATTTCCACGATTTTACCAGAACATGACTCCATGGCCAACTGTTCTTTAGCTACCTCCTGACCGTTCAACCGGTAGGATTCACTGATCAATTGACCGGAACTGTTCCATTCACGAATTGCTGGACCGTGCTCATTGTGTAGTTGACCGTTCAAATAGTATACTTCACGGAGCAATTGACCTGAATCGTTCCATGCACGATTCGCTGGACCGTGCTCATTATGCAATAGACCGTTCAACCAGTAGGATTCATATCTCAATTGACCTGAACTGCTCCATTCACGAATTGCTGGACCGTGCTCATTGTGAAATTGACCGTTCAACCAATATTATTCACGGAGCAATTGACCTGAATCGTTCCAGTTACGAAATGCTGGACCGTGCTCATTGTGCCATTGACCGTTCAACCAGTAGAATTCATAAATCAATTGACCTGAATCGTTCCATTCACGAATTGCTGGACCGTGCTCATTGTGCCATTGACCGTTCAACCGATATTCTTCACGGATCAATTGACCTGAATCACTAACTTGTTGTTCCACTTGAAGTTTAATTGTTTTCATGTTAGTTCCTTTAGTTGATACCGTTTGCCATCAATTTCCACGATTTTACCAGAACAGGACTCTACGGTCAACCGTTCTTTAGATACCTCCTGACCGTTCAAGCAGTAGGATTCACGGATCAATTGACCTGAATTGTTCCATTCACGAATTGCTGGACCGTGCTCATTGTGTAGTTGACCGTTCAACCAATATTCTTCACGGATCAATTGACCGGAACTGTTCCATATACGAAATGCTGGACCGTGCTCATTGTGCCATTGACCGTTCAAGCAGTAGGATTCACGGATCAATTGACCTGAATCGTTCCATGCACGATTCGCTGGACCGTGCTCGTTGTGCCATTGACCGTTCAACCAGTAGGATTCACGGATCAATTGACCGGAACTGTTCCAGTCACGAATTGCTGGACCGTGCTCATTGTGCCATTTACCGTTAAAATAGTAGGATTCACGGATCAATTGACCTGAATCGTTCCATTCA